>JAFYIF010000283.1 GCA_017538775.1 Oscillospiraceae bacterium
TGGCCCCGGCGGAGATCTGCGTGGCCGGGGAGGCGCTGCGCTTCTATGAGATCATGCCCCTGGGCGTCAGCAAGGCCCATGCGCTCCACAGGCTGCGGCAGACCCCGGAGCTGGCCGGGCGCACGGTCTTCGCCGCCGGGGACAACTGGAACGACCTGGAGCTGCTTTCCGCCGCCGACGTGGCCGTGACCCCGGCCAACGCGGTCCCGGAGGCGAAAGCCATCAGCCGCTTCACCACGGTGTCCAACGAGCAGCACGCGATCGCGGCGCTGCTGGAGGAGATTTTGCCGCAGCTGTGAAAACAAACAAGCGGACCCGCGCCGTCCCAATCGACAGCGCGGGTCCTTTGCGCGTTCCGCGGGGCCTCTGGCCCGGCGGCGCTTACTTCATGCCGTTTTCGTAAGCCTCGATCATCTTGCGGACCATCTGTCCGCCGATGCTGCCGGCCTGGCGGCTGGTCAGGTCTCCGTTGTAGCCGTTCTTCAGATTGACGCCCACCTGGCTGGCGGCTTCCATCTTAAATCGGTCCATGGCGTCCCGTGCGTTGGGGTTCACCAGCGTGTTGGAACTCTTAGCCATTCCTGTTTACAACTCCTTTGCAAAAGTTCTGGGGGCCGTTCGCTCCCGACCCTAGCTTTTGCAGCGCCGGTTCGGCTATTCAAAAAAGCTTTGGTAACTTGCGCCACAGGACTGTACAGAATTGGAAAAGTGTGGTAATATAGTGGTAACATCGCCGTATCAGTTCATATGGAAACCGGTTTGACCAAAATTCGCCTGTTTTTTGCATGTTTTACAAAACGGCGCTTGGGAAAGGGCGTGGAGCATGGACACACCGATTTTGAAAAACAAGCTGTATCTCTACCTGACGGAGTTTTTCGCCGGGGTTTCCGTCATGGCGGCGGAGCTGGGGGCCAGCCGTCTGCTGGCACCCTACTTCAGCTCCAGCCAGATCGTCTGGACCATCATCATCGGGACCATCATGGTGGCCATGGCCCTGGGCAACCTCTACGGCGGGCGTGCGGCGGATCGGGACCCGGACCCGGACCGGCTCTATCTGCGGCTGCTGGGGGGCGGCGGTCTGGCTGGCGGGGATCCCGTTTCTGGGCAAATATGTGATTTTGCTGATCTCCGCTTTGCTGGTGAACACGGTCAACAGCGGCTTTCTGATCTGGGCGGGGCTGCTCAGCTGCGTTTTGATCTTCGTCTTTCCGCTTTTCCTGCTGGGGACGACCACGCCCTCCCTGGCCCGCTTCGCCGTGCGCTCCCTGGACGACAGCGGCCGGACCGTGGGCCGCCTGAACGCCGCGAACACCGTGGGCAGCATCCTGGGCACCTTCCTGCCCACCTTCGTCACCATCCCCGCCCTGGGCACGGCCATCAGCTTTCTGATCTTCTCCGGGGTGCTGCTGATCATCGCCCTGGTCTATTTCCTCAGCGCCCGGCGGCGTCGGCTGCGCTGTATCCTGGCCCTGGCGGCCTTCGTGCTCTTCTCCATCCTGGGAGTGGGAGGCTCCTTCGCCTTCTGGCAGAACGATTTGGTCTATGAGGGGGAGAGCGTCTACAACTATCTCCAGGTGCGGGACGAGCCGGAGCAGGTGGTGCTGTCCACCAACGTGCTGTTCGGCGTCCAGTCCGTGATGCGGAAGGACGGCGGCCTCACGGGGCTGTACTACGACTACGCCCTGGCCGCGCCGGTGCTGGCCGGGGTGCCGACCTCCGCCGCGCCCAAGCAGCTCATCCTGGGCATGGGCACCGGCACCTACGCGAGCCAGTGCCGGAGCTTTTTCCCCGGCCTGCAAAGCGTCGGCGTGGAGATCGACGAGCGCATCACGGAGTTGGCCCGGGAATATTTTGCCCTGGACCCGGACATCCCCGTGGTGACCTATGACGGCCGCGCCTATCTGCGCGTCTGCGGCGAGCGCTTCGACGTGATCATGGTGGACGCCTATCAGGATATCACCATCCCCTTCCAGATGTCCTCGGTGGAGTTTTTCAGCCTGGTGCGGGAGCACCTCAAGCCCGGCGGCGTGCTGGTGGTCAATCTGAACATGCGCTCCGACGCGCCCGGCAGCATCAACGACTGGCTGGGGGACACGGTCTCCGCCGTCTTCCCCTGGGTGGCGCTGGTGGACGTGCAGGGCACCACCAACCGGGAGCTGTTTGCGGCGGAGACGAACCTCTTCGCCGCCTTCGCGGAGCGCAGTGCGTCGCTGGAATCCGCAGAGCTGCGGGCGCTGATGATCCGCATCGCCCGGGAACTGCGCCCCCACGAGTCGGAAAACCGCGTGCTGACCGACGACCGCGCCCCGGTGGAGAAGCTGGGGATGACCCAGTTGGACAGCCTGATCCGCCGGGAGCTGTACGGCTACCGGGTGCAGCTGCGGGAGCAGGGGCTGCAAGGCTTGCTGGCCGGATGAGCAGAATTTTACCCTTTTCGTCTCCCGCGGGGTCTGCTATAATCATAGCCACACAAACCACATGACAGAGGAGGTCGAATGCCGATGGCATCTGAGGCCATGAACGCGCTGGCCTTCCGCTTCCGGAAGGCGAAACTCTGGAACAAGCTTCTGGACGACGAGCTGTTTGCCGTCCAGCTTTCGGACGGGGAGATCGGATACTGCTGCGTGATGGGGCAGCTGGGGGAGCATTTGTCCCTGGCGCTCTATGTGGGCGAGGCGGGCTTGCAGAGCTATCTGCGCCTGGCCGCCGCCGCGGCGCGGCAGGAGGTGGAGCAGGAGCTGGTCTGGAGTCAGGACTGCCTGCAGTGCTCCTTTGAGGACGCGGAGGAACTGAACCCGGCGGATGTCAAAGCGGCGCGGGCGTGCGCCCTGTCTCTGGGCATCAGCCTCCGGGGCCGCTTCGCCTATCCGCTGTTCTCCAAATACAGCCCCTACCGCATCCCCTGCGCCATCTCGGAGGAAGCGGACTTCCGGCGCATGGGCGAGGCGCTGCAGGGCGCGCTGCTGATCGCCGAGCTGCTGAAAAGCCGGAGCAAGGAGCAACTGGGCTTTGCCCGTCTGCGCCGGGAGCCGCAGACCCTGCCCCTGGTGCGCCTGGAGGACGGGAAGCGGAGCCTGGGCGCCACGCCGCTGCCGCCGATGGAGGACCCGGACTGGCCCGCCCCGGCGCTGGAAAACGACGTGACGGTGGAAAAGCTCCGCCGCGCCCGGCGCGTCCGGGCCATGGAGTGCCAGGTGCTGATGCTGCCCAGCCCGGTGGAGGACCCGGAGGGCGGCCCGCCGCGCTTCCCCTTCCTGCTGCTCTGCGCCCTGGTGGACGAGGCGGAGCTGCTGAACCTGCCGGTGGTGAACGACTACGCCGAAAGCGCCGCCGACCTGCTGGTCTATTTCGCCGAGGCCGTGGCCAAGGACGGTCGCGTCCCCGCCAGCATCCTGGTCCCCGACGCCCGGACCGAGGCCTTGTTCCACGGCTTCTGCGCCCGGGTGGGCGTGGAGCTGCGCCGGGTGGAGGAGCTGAAGCTCCTGGACGAAGTGCGCGACAACATGCTCTCCCAGTTGGGCGGGGAAGAGGAGGAGGAAGCCCCCGACGAGCTGAGCCACGAGGAGGATTCCCTCCGCCGCCTCCAGGAACTGTCCGCCGCCTTCGACGCCATGTACGGCGGCTTCGGGCCGGAGAATTGAAAAACAAAGCGAGGCCCCGGCAACGGGGCCTTGCGGAAAAGATGATACGCGGGCATGATGGAATTGGTAGACATGCAGGATTTAGGTTCCTGTGGAGCGATCCGTTGGGGTTCGAGTCCCCATGCCCGCACCAGAAGCGCCGCCGCTGACGCAAGATGAACAGATTGCGCCAGAAGCGGCGCTTTTATCTGTTATCTATTATCTGACGAACAGGTCATGCCACACCAAAAGAAAACGCGCAAGGGGACGGAATCCGGCGTCTCCCGTGTGCCAAATCATGCGACCGGGTGCCATTCACCGGAGTGCTGCTGTATTATTCCCTTGGATAATAGATAATAGATAATAGATATTAGATAATAGATAAAAGATATCTCCGTTATACGGGACGGCACATACCCACGTCCAGGGTGCCCCGATCCGGAACATACAACACGGGCTTGATGTTCAGGATGGAGCCCACCAGGGCCGAGGCGTTGGAGACCCGTCCCCCCGCTTTTAGATAGTTCAGGTCGTCCACGGTGAAGCGGTGGGCGATGCGCAGCTTGTTCTCCTCGCCCCAGGCGACGACGCTGTCGAAGTCCGCGCCCGCTTCCATGCGCTCCACCATGTTCACCACCAGCGTCCCCAGCCCGCCGGAGATGCAGCGGGTGTCCATGACGTACAGCCGCCGATCCGGGAACGCCGCCCGGATGCGCTCCGCCGCCGCAGCGCAGTTCTGGTAGGAGGCGGACATCTCTTTGGACATGTCGAGAAAAATCACATCTTTCCCGCCGCCCAGCAGTCCCCGGAAGAAGTCTTCATAGGTGAACTGGTTGATCATGGAAGTCTTGAGCCGGTCCCCCCGGCGCATCCCGGCGCTCCTCCCGGCAGTCGTCCTCAAACAGCTTGTCGTTGACGGTGTAGCTGTAGGGCAGGAAGGGCACCCGATGCGCGTCCAGCCAGGTCCGGGGCAGGTCGGAGGTGGAGGTGGAGGTGGTGGTGATGATGTAATCAGACATGGCAAAACCGTCCTTTTATCGTAGTTGCTGAAAGCGGCATGGAGAATCCTTCCACAGTATAGTGGATTTGTCGAGGGGTGTCAACGGGGGGGTGAACACTCTCGTTTGAAGCTTTGGAGTTTACCACAGTGCATTGCAGTATTCTGGAATTGTATTCTTGAAAAAAATCAACTCATCTGTTATAATTCAAGCGATAGCTTAATATCTCTATTTAAGGCTGCCAGGAAGGGTGACGGATTCGTGCGCGATAAGGTATTTATTGGTTGTTCCTCGGAGAGTCTACCGATTGCTCGTGCGATTCAAGCTGAGTTGGATACTTACAACCAGTTTGATGTGATTATATGGAATCAACAGGCTTTTTCACCATCGGAATACCTTATTCCCGAGTTGTTGAAAAAACTGTCAAATAGTAATTACGCTATTTTTATCTTTTCTGATGACGATAAGGTTCGATCAAGGGGGAAACAAAAAAATATTGTTCGAGACAATACACTTTTTGAGTTTGGCCTTGCAACGGGATTACTGGGGTTAGATCATTGCTTTGCATTTAAGACTAGAAGTGTCGTTCTCCCGTCAGATTTTGGCGGTCTGATTGTGATAGATTATAATTTATCAAATTCAGATTTATTATCAAATCAGAATAGTCAAGCAGCAGTCGGCCCTGCGGTTACAAAATTTTATAATAGCATTAAATCAAGACAAGTAACAGCTGACAACATAGTAGTTTCTTGGGAAAGTTACTGCGAGTGCGTAAAAGGTATTTGCAAAAAACTAGCTAAATCTCCTCGGCAAGGTGGTTTTCGATTTGATGCAATTGTTGGTATTACAAGAGGGGGCGTTATTGCAGCAGATTTAATAAATAGGAAGTTTTTAGCCAGAGCTCCTTTGTTTTGCCTGTGGCCAGACTATCTATCAGCGCAACCGGACATTTCTTTTCAATCTTCAATTAACGATTATATTTATTGTGCATTACAAGAGTTTGGATCAATCTTAATAGTTGATGATATTACAAGAAGCGGAAAAACAATCGTAAAAGCTACAGAAACATTGATAAAAAAATATCCTGAAAAGAATGTTAAAAGTGCAGTTATATATGTTCCAGATAAGTATAAAAATAAAGTAGACTACTACGGAGAAATAATTGTTGATAACTCAATTTCGATGCCTTATAGCATTTTTGATTAGTCTTTAATAAAAATATTTATTTATATATAGAGACAAA
>JAFYIF010000284.1 GCA_017538775.1 Oscillospiraceae bacterium
CGAGGGCGGGGCGGGTTTGCCGGGGGCGCTGGCGTGGATTGGCCGGGGATGTCGGGGACGCCATCCCCTACGGGGGGTGCGGATTCGCCGGGGGTGGAGGTGTGGATTCGGGTTTGCTGCGCGGAATGCCGGGGACGGCATTCCCTACCGGGGAATGGGTGCGAGGTCGCCGGGGGCGGGGTTGGTTTTTTGGCGGGTGCTGCCGGGGATGTCGGGGACGCCATCCCCTACAGAGGCGGGGGCGGGTTGGTCGTTTCAGGACCGCCGCTTCCACTTCACGCCGCCGGGGATGTCCGTCAGTTCGATGCCCTGGGCGGACAGTTCGTCGCGGATGCGGTCGGCTTCGGCGAAGTTTTTGGCTTTTTTCGCGTCGCGGCGGGCCAGCAGTTGGGCTGTGATGGCTTCGTCGGCTTCTCCGTCCTCCGGGATGACCGCGAACTCTGCGCCCTTGGTCTGGGCTGCGGCTTTCTGCGCGGCTTCGCGTTTGGCCGCCGCCTTTTCGATGAGCTTCAGGCCCAGCACCGTGTCGAATTCCGCGATGGCGGCCAGCTTGGTGCCGTCGTTCGTTTTGGCCTTGAACACGTCGTAGAGCACCGTCACCGCCTGGGCGGTGAGCAGGTCGTTGTCCATGGCGGCGCGGAACTTCTCCCGCAGGGCCGCCAGGGCCGTCTCGTCGGTCTCCCCCGCGCCGGGTTTCAGCGCGGCCACCTTTGTCACCAGCTTGCCGTAGGCCCCCTGGGCGTTGTCCAGGTTAGGCCAGGTGAAGACCATGTTCTTCCGGTAGTGGCTCTGGAGGCAGAACAGGCGGTAGGCCAGGGGGTCATAGCCCTTTTCGTCCAGCACGGAGACCGTGACGAAGCCGCCCTCGGACTTGCTCATCTTGCCCTTTTCTCCGTTCAGGTGGAGGACGTGCATCCAGTATTTGCACCATTTGTGGCCCAGATAGGCCTCGGACTGGGCAATTTCATTGGTGTGGTGGGGGAAAGCGTTGTCGATGCCGCCGCAGTGGATGTCCAGGTCCTCCCCCAGATACTTCATGCTGATGGCGGAGCACTCGATGTGCCAGCCGGGGTAGCCCACGCCCCAGGGGGAGTCCCACTTGAGGGCCTGGTCCTCGAACTTGCTCTTGGTGAACCACAGCACGAAGTCGTTCTTGTTGCGCTTGTTGGCGTCGGCCTCCACGCCCTCCCGGACGCCCACGTCCAGGTCCTCGGCGTTGAAGTCGTTGAAGACGTAGTATTTCTCCAGGCGGCTGGTGTCGAAATAGACGTTGCCCCCGGCCAGATAGGCGTAGCCGGTGTCCAGCAGCTTTGTGATGATGCGGATGTAGTCCTCGATGCAGCCGGTGGCGGGCTGGACCACGTCCGGGCGCTTGATGTTCAGCTTCTCGCAGTCGGCGAAGAATGCGTCGGTGTAGTACTGGGCGATCTCCATCACCGTCTTGTGCTCCCGGCGGGCGCCCTTGAGCATCTTGTCCTCGCCCTCGTCGGCGTCGCTGGTCAGATGGCCCACGTCGGTGATGTTCATCACCCTTGTCACGGCGTAGCCCAGATAGCGCAGGTATTTCTCCAGCACGTCCTCCATGATGTAGCTGCGGAGGTTGCCGATGTGGGCAAAATGGTAGACCGTGGGGCCGCAGGTGTACATCTTCACCTGGCCGGGGTGGTTGGGGACAAAGTCCTCCCGGGTGCGTGTGGCGGAATTGTAAAGCTTCATCCTCTTCGTCCTCCTTCTTCGTCTCTCTTTTGTTCGATGCAGCTGCGCAGCGCCTCCACCTGGGCGCACAGGGCGGCCAGCTCGGCGGCCACCGGGTCGCTGACGCTGACCTGGTCCACCTCGGCGGCGTAGTTCTCCGGCGTGGCGGGGCCGCGCACGATGCGTGCCGGGATGCCCACGGCGGTGGAGTCCGGTGGCACGGCGCTGAGCACCACGCTGTTGGCGGCGATGCGGCAGTTGTCCCCCACGGTGAAGGGGCCAAGCACCTTGGCGCCGGTGCCGATCAGCACGTTGTTGCCGATGGTGGGGTGGCGCTTGCCGCTCTCCTTGCCGGTGCCCCCCAGGGTCACGCCGTGGTAGATCAGGCAGTCGTCCCCCACCTCCGCCGTCTCGCCGATGACCACGCCCATGCCGTGGTCGATGACCAGCCGCCGCCCGATCTTCGCGCCGGGGTGGATCTCGATGCCCGTGCGACGGCGGGAGCGCTGGCTGATCCAGCGGGCCAGCAGAAACCAGCCCCGCGCATAGCAGCGGTGGGCCAGCCGCCAGCTCCGCACGGCCCGGACGCCGGGGTAGAGAAGCAAAATCTCCAGCGCGCTCCGGGCGGCGGGGTCCCGGGCCTTGTATGCCGCCACCGTCTCCCTCAGGGTTTCAAACATTTGCTTCGTTCCTTCCATGAAAAAGCCTCCCACGCCCGGCCTTCGCCGTCCGTGAGAGGCGTCTTGCTCTGCAAAAACGCGGTTCCACTCTCGTTTCTTCCTCCATTGCGCCTTAACGCGGCGCGCACGCGGGGCATTGCCTCCCCGACGGCTCCGGGGCGCGTCTCCCCTCCCCCACGCGCCGACGCCGCTTGCAGCCTGTGGCGGCGTCTCTCTGCTGCGGTGGATGTGGGAGGGTTTTTCCCCTTCACAGCCTTGGTTCAGTATATTAACACGCTCCGGCTTTGGTGTCAAGCGCCGCGGAACAGCTCCCGGTTCTTCCAGAAGTACTCCGCGCCGGAGGCCACGGTGGTCAGCAAGATCAGCGCCTGGGCCGTGAGATCCAGCCAGTCCCAGTGGAATGGGATCATGAAACCGAGGCAGATCATGGTCACCAGAGTCTTGACCTTGCCGCTCCAGGCGGCGGCGATGACCTGGCCCCGCTCCACGGCCAGCAGCCGCAGGCCGCTGACGCCAAACTCCCGCAGCAGCACCACGGCCAGGACCCAGCCCGCCATCTGCCCCCGCTGGACGAAGACGCACATGACGGAGAGCACCAGCATCTTGTCGGCCAGGGGGTCCATGAACTTGCCGAAGTTGCTGACCTGGTTGTAGCGCCGCGCCACATAGCCGTCCAGCGTGTCGGTGACGCAGGCGACGATGTAGACGCCCACCGCCGTCCAGAGGGCCCAGGTCCGGCCCAGAGACAGCAGCAGCAATAGCACCGGCACCGTGCCGATGCGCACTAAGGTCAGTTTGTTGGCCGTGTTCATGCCTCCACCTCCGTTCCCAGCAGCTCCCCGTCCATCAGGCCGGTGATGCGCACCGTGCAGAATTCGCCGGGGGCGCAGTCGCCTTCAAAGTACACCGTGCCGTCCACGTCCGGGGAATCGGCGTAGCTGCGGCCCGTGCGGTAGCCCCCCTCCGTGCCGGTACACAGCACCGTGAGGCGTTTGCCGATCTGGGCGCTGTAGTAGTCCTCCATGATCCCTTCCTGGATCTCCATCACCAGCTCCGCCCGGCGGCGGGCCAGGTCCTCGTCCACCCGGTCCGGCAGCCGCTCCGCCGGGGTGCCCTCCTCCGGGGAATAGGGGAAGACCCCCGCCCGCTCGATGCGGGCCTCCCGGAGAAAGGCGCAGAGGGCCTCGAACTGGGCCTCCGTCTCCCCGGGGAAGCCGGTGATGAGGCTGGTGCGCAAAACCAGGCCGGGGATGCGTGCGCGCAGGGTTTGCAGCAATTGGCGGATCTCCGCGCCGGTGCCCCGGCGGTTCATCCGTCGCAGGATCGTGTCGTCGATGTGCTGGATCGGGATGTCCAGGTATTTGACGATTTTTTCATTCCCGGCGATCTCGTCGATCAGTTCTTCGGTGAAGGCATCCGGGTACAGGTAGTGCAGCCGCAGCCAGCGGACGCCCTCGATCTCGCTGAGGCGGCGACAGAGTTCCGCCAGCTTCGGCGCGCCGTAGAGATCCGTGCCGTAGCGGGTGATGTCCTGGGCGATGACCAGCAGCTCCTTGACCCCGGCCTGGGCCAGCGCCCGGGCCTCCGCCAGGATGTTCTCCATCGGGCGGCTGCGGTAGCGGCCCCGGATGGCGGGGATGGCGCAGAAGGAGCAGCAGTTGGAACAGCCCTCCGCGATCTTCAGATAGGCCCAGCCCGGCCCGGTGGTGAGATAGCGGCCCAGCTCGTCCACCGGGGCGTTCTTGTCCCCGAAGCGCTCCGAAGCGCCCCGGGCGAAGGTCTCCTCCACCACGGCGACGATGTCGGCAAAGCTGCCCACGCCCACCATGGCGTCCACCTCCGGCAGCTCCGCCCGGATCTCAGCCCGGTAGCGCTCCGGCAGACAGCCGGTGACGATGATCTTCCGCAGCCTGCCCGCCTCCCGGAGCTGGGCCATTTCCAAAATCGTGTCGATGGCCTCGCTCTTGGCCTCGTCGATGAAGCCGCAGGTGTTGATGATGACGCCGTCCGCCTCGGCGGGGTCGGAGACCAGCGGATAGCCCGCGTCGTCCAGCAGGCACAGCATCTGCTCGCTGTTCACCAGATTTTTCGCACAGCCCAGAGAGATCAGGGCCAGTTTTTCTTTTGCCATATCATAACCTCAAAACATTTCAGAACAGCTTTTGATACCGTCCCCGACCAAGAAACCGTATGTATCCCCTGTCTCTCAAGAATTGCAGCTGTTGCCGGATTTTCGGACATACATTGTTGTTTTCCGGATGTCGAGCCTGGAGCTCAGATTCAAAAGCATAAACCTGTTCGAGCGAAAATTCGCTGGTCGGGATTTGATTGACACAATTCAGCACATCAAGAAGCCAGCCTCTGGCATCCATGTTATTTGTTTGCAATGAGATTGCTCGTTCAAAATTTGACAACACGATCTCCTTTTCAATGGCTAGCCCATTCTGGATGAAACAGATTCTCCCCTGCGGAGGAATTGCACCGATCATAATATTACATCCAATCCACCCTGCTCGGCGCGCATTCAGAGACAATGCTTTTCTTTTTTCGACAATCGCCGGTGTAAAAAAGAAATTCGGAATAACCCAGAAATTGCTGACGCTGAGCGTCGAAGCGTCGTAGTTGAGAAGAAAAAAATCCGGGTTATGATTGCTCGTAATCCGCGCAACAAAGGTATCATAGGCACCATCCGGGATTTTGTCCCGAACGGCTCCTTTCTGGCTTTTCAATTCATATTCGCTATGGCACTTCGGACAGTAGAAATCAGCGACTGCCCGATTGTTCGGGAAACGGGCTAAAGCGGGATTTCCGCATCTTGGACAATAGACGTTTTCTCCCGTCCAGGTTTCGGATAATACTCGTATTTTTTGCGCCTGACTTTTATAATCTGCGGCAATCGTTTCATCGAACTGTAATGTCATGTCTCTTCCTGCTCTCTCCAGCGATCCAAAGCGGTCCGGATCTCCTCCCAGCCGTAGCCCCGGCGCAGCAGGGCGTCGGTGGCGCGTTTCAGGGCTTTGCGGTCCCCGGGGTCTGCGCCGCGCAGACGGCTTTGGAGCTGGCGGTCAAGGCTGTCGCCCGGCTCCGGGAGTTCCGCCAGGGCCGCTTCCCAGAGGGCTTTTGGCACCTGGCGGCGGTAGAGTTCCTGCTCCACCCGCCGCCGCCCGTAGCCGCGGGCTGCGTAGTGGCGGACCAGCAGGGCGGCGTAATCTTCATCGCTCAGCAGATGCAGCCCGACCAGCCAGGCCACGGCTGCGGCGGCGTTTTGCTCCGTCTCGCCCTTTTCCGTCAGGCGCTGGTAGAGTTCCCCCTCGCTCATGGCCCGTTGGCCGATGATGCGCAGGGCCCGCTCCTTCGTGCGCTGCAAGGCCGCAGCCTCCCGCAGACCCGCAAGCTCCTCCGGGGCCAGCTCCCGCCCCGCGAAGAGGGAGAAATCCGCGATCTGGTTCAGGCCCACGCGCAGACTTGTCCCGTCGGACAGGCCCAGCTCGAAACGCTCCGGGGCCAGCTGGCGCAGCTCCGTGACGCGCAGGGTCCCCTGTGCCTCAGCCGTCAAAGTCGTCGGCGGAGATGTCCACGGCTCTCCCGGCGGCCTGGGCGGCCTTGAGGGCCTGCGGAGTCATCAGTTTGAAATAGTTGGCGCGGATCTGCGCTTCGATCTCGTCGGCGACGGCGGGGTTTTTCAGCAGATAGTTCCGCACGGCGTCCCGGCCCTGGAGCCGCTCCCCCGCCACGGTGAACCAGGCGCCGGACTTCTCGATCAGCTCCAGCGTCACGCCCAGGTCGATGATCTCCCCCACCTTGCTGATGCCCTCGCCATAGATGATGTCGAACTCCGCCTCTTTGAAGGGGGGTGCCACCTTGTTCTTGACGATCTTGGCTCGGGTGCGGTTGCCCACCATCTCCCCGCCGGATTTCAGAGTCTCGATCCGGCGCACGTCGATGCGGACGGAGGAGAAGTATTTCAGGGCGCGGCCGCCGGGGGTGGTCTCCGGGTTGCCGTAGACCACGCCGATCTTCTCCCGAAGCTGGTTGATGAAGACCACGATGCAGTTGGTTTTGGAGATCGTGCCCGCAAGCTTGCGCAGGGCCTGGCTCATCAGCCGGGCCACCACGCCCACGCTGCTCTCGCCCATCTCGCCCTCCAGCTCGCTGCGGGGCACCAGGGCGGCCACGGAGTCCACCACCACCACGTCCACCGCGCCGGAGCGCACCAGGGCCTCGGTGATGTCCAGGGCCTGTTCGCCGGTGTCCGGCTGGCTGATCAGCAGCTCGTCGATGTTGACGCCCAGGGCCCGGGCGTAGGCCGGTTCCAGCGCGTGCTCCACGTCGATGAAGGCCACCTCGCCCCCCAGCTTCTGGGCGGAGGCCAGGATGTGCAGGGCCAGGGTGGTCTTGCCGGAGGACTCCGGGCCGTAGATCTCAATGATGCGGCCCTTGGGCACGCCGCCCACGCCCAGCGCCAGATCCAGGGACAGGGAACCGGTGGGCACCGCCTCCACGTTCACGGGGATGTCCTCCCCCAGCCGCATGATCGCGCCCTTGCCGTAGTTCTTTTCGATCTGGGCCAGCACGGTCTCCAGCGCTTTTTTCTTGTCAGCCGCCGGACCGGGGGACGCCAGGTCTTTTTTCTTTTCCGCCATGTTTCGCTCTCCTCGTTTTATGAAGTATGTTTTATTCCGTTTTTCTGCCGCAGACCACCCGCTCGTAGCCCGCGCTGTCCCGGGCCGTGCTGAGGGACAGCAGGCCCGCCCGGCGCATCAGGGCCAGCACCGGCCCGGCCTGGTCCTCCCCCACCTCGAACAGCAGCCAGCCGCCCTGCCGGAGCAGGGGCAGGTGGTGCTGCAGGATGCAGCGGTAAAAGCGCAGGCCGTCCGCCCCGCCGTCCAGGGCCTCCCGGGGCTCATAGCCCCGCACGGACCAGTCCAGCTCCGCCAGCTCTGCGCTGCGGACATAGGGGGGATTGCTGACGATCATGCTGAAGCTGCCCAGGGCCGGGTCCGGCGGCTTTGTCATGTCCAGCAGCAGGCAGTCCACCCGCCCGGACAGGCCCAGGCGCTCGGCGTTCTCCCGGGCGACGGCCAGGGCCGCCGGGGACTTGTCCGCCAAAAGCACACGGACGGCGGGCAGGAAGTGGGCCAGCGCCAGGCCGATGCAGCCGGTGCCGGTGCCCAGGTCCAGCACCCGCTGCACCGCCCCGGGGGCGCGCAGCAGCGGCAGGGCCCGCTCCACCAGCACCTCCGTGTCGCTCCTGGGCACCAGCGTGTCCCGGGTCACCCGCAGCTCCAGGCCGCAGAACTCCCAGCGTCCGGTGAGGTAGGCCGCCGGTTCGCCAGCCGCCCGGCGGCGGCACAGCGCCTCTAGCTTTTGCTCGATGGCCGTGGAGGCGTAGAGCTGCAGGTCCCGCAGCAGTTCCTCCTGCCGCTTGCCGGCGGCCAGGCCCAGCAGCAGCCGGGCCTCCAGCGCGTAGGCTTCGATCCCGGCCTCCCGCAGGGTCTGGCGCGACGCGATATACAGTTCGTTATATGTCTTTGGCATGGTCGGCTCCTCCGGTCCGCACGGGGCGGAGAAGTGGGTGTATTCTCTCTGGTCCGCCTCACCAGGCGTCCGCGCCCTCCTGCTCCGGGATGACCGCTTTCAGCGCCTCGATGGCGCATTCGATCATGCCGTCGTCCGGCTCCCGGGTGGTGAGGTGCTGGGTCATCTTGCCGGGCCAGGCCGCCACGCGCGCGATGGGATTCGTGTCGTGGCCGCCCACCCAGCGGTTCAGCTCATAGGTCAGGGAGACGATCAGGGGCAGGATGATGAGCTTGGCCAGCACCCGCACCAGGGCGGCGGCCAGCTTGGGCAGGGCCGCGATGCCGGGGATCAGGCTCAGCACCCAGGTCATCACGGAGACCAGCAGAATGGCGATCAGCATGGTCACCACCAGGAAGCTGGTGCCGCAGCGGGGGTGGAAGCGGCTCTGCTCCCGCACGTTCTCCACCGTCAGCTCCAGGCGCTTTTCATAGCAGAAGATGCTCTTGTGTTCCGCGCCGTGGTAGGCGAACAGGCGTTTGACCTCCGGCATCCTTGTCACCAGCCAGAGATAGGCGATGAAGATGACGATACGGATCAGCCCTTCCAGCACGCAGCGCAGCACCAGGTGCATCTCCGACGGCAGCAGCTCAAACAGCAGGGCGGGCAGCAGGACGAACAGGCCCACCGCCAGCAGCACGCCCAGCACCAGGGCCACGCCGATCACCGCTTTTTCCGCCTTTTCGCTGCCCAGCTTGCGTTCCAGCCAGAGGTCCAGCTTGCTGGGCTCCTCCTGCTCCTCCTCCGGGAGCTGCTCGGCCGACCAGGTCAGGGCGCGCATC
>JAFYIF010000285.1 GCA_017538775.1 Oscillospiraceae bacterium
CCCGAAAGGCCGTGCATCGAACGCGCAGCCTTTCGGGGCGACTTTTTTATTCTACCCTGATATATTTCTGATTTTTGCTCTTGGGCCTATCGGGGATCGTCATTCTGATTCTGCCGGATTCCAGCAAAGGCTTCAAATAGCTTTTTCTAAAGTGTTCGCGGTTTTCAAGCCCTAAATATGACATCATTTCCTCGCGGGTCCGTTCTTCCGCGCAAAAGCCGAGCAGCGCGGACACTCTTTCATCATGCGTGGCACCATGCATGTTATCATGCGTGGCATCATGGTCGGAACCATCCATGTTTCCGTTCACGTTTTTCAGCACGACGCGGAAATCGGTTGCGGTGGAATGGAACTCCGGGCGCAGCGCCTCGGTATAGCCGGGGAGCTTTTCGGTTTCGCTGACGATCTTCCGTAAGCCGCTGCCGCGGCGCTCCATGTATTTCATGCGGTGGAACAGGTCGGCGATGACCGGGTTGCGGCGCACGGACCCGACGGTGTTGATGTTGCAGTCCTGGATCGGCTTGCCCCCGAACATCCCGCCCGGAGACTGGATCTCCAGCCGGTCGTCATACATGTCGATGTGGATCTCGCTGCCGCGCACGATGTAGTCCCGGTGGATCAACGCGTTGACCAGCGCCTCGGTCACGGCGCGGTCCGCGTAGTCCGGCTTGTCCACCCGGTACTGCGCTTTCTTGGCAAAGCGGACCTTGGAATTGTTGCGGATGAAATCGCTGCCGCTCTGGAGCAGGTAAATGAGATTGCCCTCAAACTCCTTGTCGTCCAGGGCGTCGTCGAAGATGGAGCCCTTTTCCAGCCCGTTCCAGCGGGTGCAGAAAATGCGGGAGTTATACACGATATGCTGATCCGCCAGCAGACGCCCCGCGTTGGTCAGGAAGCCGTGTTTGTCCGCAAGGCCGAAGGAAACGTAGTCTGAGGGCTCGAAGCGCAGGCCTGTTCGCTCCCGATAGGTGGCCTCCAGGAGCGTAAAGCTGTAATCCTCCCTGCGCTCGTCCGTCACCAGCGCGTCGAAGGAACGGTTGGTGCCTTTCAGGATCAACTCGTTGAGTACATAGTCCGGCGCGGGGATGCTTTCGTTCCCGACGCGGATATACGCCTCCATCACACCGTCCGCCTTGTAATAGTAGGGCGTGCTCCGCCCGGACGCTACTTCCAGCGCCAGCAGGCTTTTGCCCTTCTCCTGCATCGGATGCAAAACAAACTGCGGCAAGGGCGTGATCCGCTCCTTAATCAACCGGCTGATCGCCTCGGCGTCCCGCTGCGCGTGCTCGAGCCCGACGACGCTGCGGTCATCCGCCACGCCGAACAACAGCACCCCGCCGATCCCATTGGCAAAGGCGCTGACGCTTTTCAGCCAGCTTTTCGGTTTTTTCGTCTCCAAAGCAAGCTTGAAATCCAAATCCGTCGCTTCGGCAATCAGTTTGGTGAGCATGGGCGCCTCCGACGTGAATTATTCATCCTTAAGTCTTCGAAGCGGCATTTCAAATTCATCGATCAAAAGGATGAGAGAACTCAGGAAGATCTGGATATAAAAAAATCAATCTGTTATACTCATCCTTTATTTCTTACCTAATAAATTCTATTTTTTCTCTTTCTATATATGTGATATATTTAAAATACTATTTGTCATTCTTCATCTGCAAGGCTGATTCTTTACTTGCAAAGTGCAGCCGAACAAATCGAAAACCGCGTTCAAAGAGATGGTTGATAGACGAAAAAGTCCCAAAATCATGCGATTTCAGGACTTCTTTCTTGGTGGAGATAAGCGGGATCGAACCGCTGACCTCTTGAATGCCATTCAAGCGCTCTCCCAGCTGAGCTATACCCCCGTATCGGTTTGGCGCAGCCCGTTCCCGAACTGCAAGAGATACTATAGCAAAGAATCGCCGGATTGTCAACAGGTTTTTTCGCTTTTTTTCTGCGCCGGATGCTGCGGCCTCCGCCGGAGCGCTCGGGGCTTCCGTAATATTCGTCATGGTGCACCAATGATTTTGAAAAACATCTTGAGATTTGCCACAAAATGTGATACGCTAAAAGCAGATAACCTTTTACTTTAAGGAGGACGCGACATGAAAAAGCTCAGAAACGCGCTGAGTCTGCTGCTGGTGCTGGTGCTGGCGGCGGGTCTGCTGCCTTTGACAGCCCTGGCAGCGCAAAATCCCTTCGTTGACGTGGGGGCAGGCGACTATTACCACGATGCGGTGATCTGGGCCTACTCTCACACGCCGCAGATCACCCAGGGCGTGGATGCCAGTCACTTTGACCCCAGCGGCACGGTGACCCGCGGGCAGGCCGTCACCTTCCTGTGGCGTGCGGTGAACTGCCCGACGCCCAGCGCGACGAACAACCCCTTCTCGGATGTGCGGAGCGACGACTACTACTATCAGCCGGTGCTCTGGGCGGTGGAGAAGGGCGTGACCGTGGGCACGGACGCCAGCCACTTCTCCCCTGCGGACACCTGTTCCACGGCCCACATCATCACCTTCCTCTACCGGGCGCTGGGCATCGGCAGCAACGGCTGGGACGGCGAAGCCGCCCGCTGGGCTGACGACCTCTCCCTCCTGGATGGCACCGGCCTTGCCGTCTCCACCGCCCAGAACTGCCCCCGCGGCGCGGTAGTGACCTTCCTCTACCGGGCGCTGGAGGACAGCGAAAGCTCCGACTTCACGGATGCCGGCACCCAGCGGACGCCCAGCACCACGGTGACGGCGGCGGATTCCTACATCCTGACCGCCCAGACCACCGACGTGCTGGCGGGGTCTGACACAGCGGTGGAGTTCCGTCTGGTCAGCTCCCTGGTGGTCAACCACTTCAACCTCTGCCTGGACGGCGTGGACGTGGGCGTGAAGCTGACGGACAGCGACGGCGACGGGGTCTACACCGGCAGCTATCCGGTCCGGCAATCCGGGGCCA
>JAFYIF010000286.1 GCA_017538775.1 Oscillospiraceae bacterium
CGGCGGACCAGGCGACGCGGGCGGAGGCGAGGGCGGCGGCGCTGTCGGGCAGCTCCAGCTCCAGGAGCGCCCCGCGCCGGACGCAGACCGTCTCGCCGTCGGCCACCGCCGCGCCGTCCACGAAGACGCTCGGCGCGTCCAGGGTCTCCTGCGTCTCCACCCTGCCGCTGGAGCGGAAGGTCCCGCCCAGGGCTGTGCCCGCGTAGCTACGCACGGCACCGTCCACGCTCCAGTGGACCAGGTCGCCGGGGGCCAGGTCCCGGACGCGCAGCAGGACGGTTTTCGTATAAGTCGTCTCATCCGGGTCGAGGTTGGACGGGGCGTGCCCCCAGTCCACGCTCTCCACCGTGAACTCCGCCGGTGTTGCTTCCCCGTCGCCGCCGGAGCGGACGCTGAGGGTATAGCGGCTGGGACTCAGGACATCGCCCTCGTCCATGTACTTGCTGTAGCTGACGTAGACGCCGTCGGTGGTGTAGCGCTCCGCTTCCACCACGGGCGCGCTGCGGTCCACCAGGGGGATGTTCACGTCCAGCTGCGCCGGGAGCACGGGCAGCAGACGCCGGTAGCCCTCCTCCAGGGACACGCCCACGGTGGCGGCGGCGTCCGCGTCGGAGCTGCCGGGCGCGTAGCCCGCCTTTTCCGCCGCCACGGACCAGAGGCCCTCGGGCACGAACCAGGCGTAGCGGCCACTGGCGTCGGTGGTCTGGGTCGCCGTGGCGGGGACCAGGTCCCGGACCTCATCCGCCGGGACCAGGGCGGCGGCGCTGCCCGCCAGTTCCTGCGGCACCGGGTTCCCGGCGGCGTCCACGGCGTAATACAGCGTGACGGCGGCACCCTCCACCGGGTTTTCGATCACGCCCTCGTAGACGACGCCGGAGGGGTCGTAGCAGACCTTCATGGTCGGAGGCGGCTGGGTGAATTCGAGCTTCTTGTGCCCCTGGCAGTCGGGGTCGTCCGGGTGCTCTTTGGCGTACTTGTCCATGATGGCGTTGCTGTTGGCCATGAACCTGCGGCAGAGGAATTCCCGCGCATCCTTCTCGGCCTGGGCGCTTTTCTCCGCATACTTGCCGAAGAGCAGACCGCCCGCGGTCACCGCCAGGCCGACGCCCCAGCTCACCGGGCCGCCCGCAGCCGCGTACATCGCCACGGCGTTGCAGGCGGAGTTCACATAGAAGCTGGCCTTTTCGATGCCTGTCAGGTCGCCGCTGAAGTCCACGTCCCGCATGGCGTCGATCAGCCGGCACTGGTCGTCGTACAGGCCGCCGTCGTCGAAGTTCGGGTCGTCCATGCCCTGCTCATAGAGCCACTGCATGGCCTTCTTGTAGCAGGGAGAGTTTTTGACTTGGTTGATCTTGTCGCCCTGGTTGATGGCGTCCTTGTCGGAGGCGGTGATGTAATTGACGGTGCTGGTGAGCTGGTTGACCGCAGCCATTGCGCCGCTGCCCTGACCGGCCAGCTTGGAGAGGCGCGGGATGGCCTTCGCGCCGTCGGCGATGCCGTTGGCCAGGCCCAGGGCCCCGCTGATCGCGCCGGACAGGCTGTCCACGGCGTTCCAGGCCCAGTTGTACCACTCGGGCAGGTGGCCGATCTCCAGCTCGTACAGCAGCGCCGCCGTCTCGCTCTGGTGCGCCGCAGCCGTGCGCAGGGGTTCGGCGTAGTCGGTGAAGCCGTCGAGGAAGAGCAGCCCCGTGCTGAGCATCCAGACGCCCTGGCTCTCATCCGTCAGGGCCACGACGCTGATGAAATAGCTGCCGCCCAGCAGCCGGTCGTTCCCGTCTGTCTCCGCGTCGGTGAAGATGTAGCTGTCATACAGCGCCGTGCCGCCGTCGTAGGCGGCGCTCAGGGAGACCTGCCGATCCGCGATGTCGGCCAGCCCCGTCAGCGCGGCCCGGAGGGAGGAGCGGTCCGGGTACAGCGTGACGTGGGAAAACTTGCCGACGTTTGCCTCCTCCGGCCGTTCCGTCCGCCAGGTCTCCGCCGCCTCCAGCAGCCATTGCAGCGCCCCGACGGGCGTGCCGTAGCGGACGCCGGCGCGGGCCATGTGCAGCCCGTCTTCCAGAAGGGCCCGGGCCGCGGCGGTGTACTGGGTCAGGCTCTCTCCGGCGGGGAGGGAGCCGCTGAGGGAGGCCGTGCCGTCGGCGGCGAAGCGGACGGTATAGCTGTCCGCCGCGCTGTGCTGCGCCCTCGCCGCCTGCGTCAGCCGCTCCAGACCCTCCAAATAGTTCTCGCGGAGCCCGGCGTCCAGGGTGAAGTCTGTCTCCGGGCGGAAGTCCGGGTCGTAGAAGAAGTCCGCGTTCGTGTGGAGTTCGCTGTCGATGCCGCGTCCGGTCACGACGGGCCGGTAGATCACCTCGGCGGCGAAGATGGCGGAATCGTGATAGCCGGGGATCGTGGCGGTGAAAAGCCCCTGGGCCTCGTCCCAGGCGGCGTCCAGGAAGCCCACGGAGCCGTTGTAGCGGTAATACTTGAACATCACCTGCAGGTCCCCGCCCAGGGAGGCCAGCGCCTCCGGATGCTCGAAGCTGGCCCGGAAGGTCACGTCCTCCATGCCGCCGCTGCTGCCGGTGGTGTAGGCGCTGCCCACGTCGATCTCGCTCCCGTAGCCCCAGGAATTCCGGTCCCAGGACATGGTGAAGCGCTTCAGCTCCGGGCCGTTGGGGTCGTGGCAGATCTGGAGCTCCTCGCTGACCGCGCCGGAAGCGGTCTCGCTGTGGAGCCGGTGGACGCTCATGTACGGAGGGTCGGTGTCCGCCAGCGTCACCGTGGCGCTCCATGCTCCGGCGTAGTCCGCCGTGGCGGTGCCGATGCACACCTCGCCGTCGTAGATGCGGACGGTCTCGTTCCGGCGGGCGGTGCCCTTCACGGTGACCGTGTCGGAGCAGACATCGTTGGAAAGGCAGCGGATCACGGCCCCGGGCTTGTACACCGTGCCGGTGCCCACCAGCTCGCGGTCGAACGAGACGCTGTGGCCCGCGCCGTAGACGCAGCTTCCGCCTACCTGCATCGTGAAGTTGATGTTCATGCCCGGGTCCACCGGCCTGCAGTAGATGGTGAAGCTGCATGGGAGGGGGATCGCCGCGCCGGAGAAGCTGATCGCATAGGTGCCGTGGCCCAGCGCGAAGGCATCCGCGCCGTAGGTCTTGCCGTCGATGACCATGGCCTCCAGCTTCATGCTGGGCGCGCCTCTTCTGTTCGGCTCCTCGGAGAAGAGGTAGATCTGGTTCAGCAGGCCGGTTTGCATCCGGGCGTCCAGACCGATGCTGCCGGAGAAGGTGACCAGCTCGCTCACGTCGGCGAAGCTGTCCCGGTCGGCGCTGAGGGTGGAGGCCGGGAGGGTGACATAGCGGGCGTTGTCGTTCATCTCGGCGGTGAGCCGGACGGACTCCAGCTCTGCCACCTCGTTTTTGCCCAGACTGACTTCCGGCCAGACGTGGAACAGCCAGCTCTCCGGCACGTCGGAAAGGGCCTCGCCCGCGTCCAGCCGGACGCTGGCGGGCATCAGCGCCAGGGTGTAGCTGCC
>JAFYIF010000287.1 GCA_017538775.1 Oscillospiraceae bacterium
CGGGCGGGACCTGGCGGGCCTGAAAGACAGCGCCCTGGCCGCATTCCGCCGGGAGAACCTGGGCTTTGTGTTCCAGGAGTTCAACCTGCTGGACACCTTCTCCCTGCGGGACAACATCCTGCTGCCCCTGGTCCTCAGCGGCAAAAGCGCCGTCGGGCTGGAAGCGGAGCTGGAGCCGGTGGCGGCCTCTCTGGGCATTGCCGACATCCTGAACAAATACCCCTTCGAGGTCTCCGGCGGCCAGAAGCAGCGGGCAGCCGTGGCCCGGGCGCTGATCACCCGCCCCCGGCTGATCCTGGCCGACGAGCCCACCGGCGCGCTGGACTCCCAGTCCGCCTCCGAGCTGCTGCGGGTCTTCTCCCGCCTGAACGGGGCGGGCCAGACCATCCTGATGGTCACCCACTCCATCGACGCGGCCTCCCACGCCGGGCGGGTGCTGTTCATCCGGGACGGTGTGGTCTTCCACCAGCTCTACCGGGGCGAGAGCAGCAACGAGGCGCTGTATCAGAAGATCGCCGACACCCTGACCATGCTGCGGACGGGGAGGTGAGGCGGGATGAAACACAGCGTCTACGCCCGCATCGCCGCCGCCACGGTCCGGGCCAACATGCGCCTGTACGTCCCCCGCGTCCTGGCGGAGGCGGGGCTGCTGGGCTGCTTTTACATCCTCTACACCCTGTCCCGGGACCGGAGACTGGCGGAGGCCCTGGGCGGGTCCTATCTGCCCACGATGATGGGCCTGGGCACGGTGGTCATGGGGCTGCTGTCCGGCATCCTGATTTTGTACGTCAGCCGCTTCCTGATGAAGCAGCGCACCGGGGCCTACGGGCTCTATAACGTGCTGGGCATGGAAAAGCGCCACATCATCCGGGTGCTGTTCGCCGAGTCCCTGTACACCTCGGCGCTGTCCCTGCTGCTGGGCCTGGGCTTTGGCGTGCTGTTCTACAAGCTGTCCTCCCTGCTGATCTGCCGTCTGCTCCGCGCCGGGGCCGTGGCGGGCTTCTACTACCTCAGCGCCCCCACGCTGCTCTTCCCGGCGGCGCTGTTCCTGGCCCTGGATCTGCTGGCTTTCCTGGCGGGCAGCCTGACCATCGCCCGGATGAAGCCGGTGGAGCTGCTGGCCGGGCAGCATAAGGGGGAGGCCGAGCCGAAGGTGAAGTGGCCTCTGCTGGCCCTGGGTCTGCTGAGCCTGGGGGCGGGTTACGCCATCGCTCTGAGCGACCAGAGCCCCCTGCAGGCCATCTTCCTCTTCTTCGCGGCGGTGCTGCTGGTCATCCTCGGCACCTACTGCCTGTTCGTCAGCGGCAGCACCTTCGTGCTGAAACGGCTGAAACAAAACCGGAACTACTACTATCAAAAGCGCCACATGCCCGCCGTGGCGGGGCTGCTGTTCCGGATGCGGCGCAACGCCGTGGGCCT
The DNA here is from genome assembly GCA_017538775.1 of Oscillospiraceae bacterium. GTDB lineage: Bacteria > Bacillota > Clostridia > Oscillospirales > Oscillospiraceae > RGIG7114. The sequence continues at coordinate 1,420 of JAFYIF010000287.1, forward strand.
GGCCTCCATCGCGATTTTGGCCACCGGCGTGGTGGTGATGATCTCCACCACCCTCAGCCTCTACAGCGGCGTGCAGGACACCGTGGCGGAAAACTACCCCCGCCAGCTCTATCTCTCCGCCTATCAGAGTCAGGACGGGGAGATCCGCCACGTCCCCTTTGCAGACCTGGAGGCCGCAGTGCGGTTGACGGCGGAGGCATACGGCCTTACCATCGAGGACGTGGAAGAGACGAACCTGCTGAGCGTCTCCTATCTGCTGCGGGACGGGGCGCTGCTGACCCGATCGGAGGTGACCGGCGGCTGGAAGCCGGAGGAACTCACCGGCGCGATGTTCATCACCGAGGAGACCTATACCCATCTCAAAGGCCAGATCTACTACACGACGGATGCCCGCCGCCTGGACCTGGCGGAGGACGAGATCGCCTTCTGCCGCATCTACTCCACCGTCCGCAGCCTGTCCGACGTGCCGGAGACCCTGCGCATCGGGGGCCGGGACTTCCGGGTGAAGGAGACCATCACCTATTTTCCGGTCAGCCCCAACATGGGCGCCATGGTGGACGTGATCGGTATCGTGGTGGCGGATCAGACGGTGCTGGACGGCATCTATCAGGCCCAGAAAGCGGGCTACGGGGCCTATGCCTCCGAGTACGCCAACCGCATCGGCGTCCGCTTTGCCGACGAGGAAGCGGTCAGCGCGGTGGGGGAGGCCTTCAGCCAAAGCCTGGTGGACAATCTGCGGGCGGCCTACCCGGGCGAACTCAGCTATACCCTGGACACCAAATGGGAGAGCCTCCACAACACCCTGGATATGTACGGCACCTTCCTCTTCCTGGGTCTGCTGCTGGGCTTCGTCTGCCTGTTCTCCACGGTGTTGGTGATCTACTACAAGCAGATCGCCGAGGGCTATGAGGACCGGGAGCGCTTTCAGATCATGGAGAAGGTGGGCATGGAGCCCCGGGAGGTCCGGGAGACCATCGGCACCCAGCTCCGGCTGCAATTCTTCCTGCCCCTGCTGACGGCGGCGGTCCACACGGCGGTGGCCTTCCCAATTCTGCTGAAACTGCTGCAGATCCTGATGCTCAGCAACACCGGCCTCTTTGTGGCCTGCACCCTGGCCACCTTCGCCGTCTTTTCCCTGGTCTATGTGGCGGTCTACGCGCTGACGGCCAGGACCTATTATCAAATCGTACACTGAACGCAAGGCTGCGCGGGCGTTCCGGGGAGGTTTCTTAAAGATGTATCGGATCTTACTGGCGGAGGACGACGCGGCCCTGGCCGCGGCTATGGAGAAGACCCTCCGGGACTACGGCCACGACCTGCGCCGCGTCACGGACTTCCGGGACGTGACCGGGGAGTTCCTGGCCTGTCAGCCCCAGCTGGTGCTGCTGGACCTGATGCTGCCCTACTACAGCGGCTACCACTGGTGCAGCGAGATCCGCCGACGCTCGGACGTGCCCATTCTGTTCCTCTCCGCCGCCTCGGACAACATGAACATCGTCACCGCCATCGGCCTTGGGGCGGACGACTTCATCCCCAAGCCGGTGGACGGGATGGTGCTGAACGCCAAGATCCAGGCGGCCCTCCGCCGCAGCTATGAGCTGCCGGGCGCGGGCCAGACCCTGCGCTTCCACGGCGCGGAGCTGCGCCCCGGGGAGGCCAGCCTGGTCTACGAGGGCCGCCACATCGAGCTGACGAAAAACGAGCTGCGGATGCTCCAGGTCCTGTTGGACAACAAGGGCCGGATCGTCAGCCGGGAGGACCTGATGCGCGCTCTGTGGCAGAGTGACCTCTATGTGGAGGAGAACACCCTGACCGTCAACGTGGGGCGGCTGCGCAGAAAGCTGGAGGAAAACGGCCTCCGCTCCGTCATCGTGACGAAACCCGGCAGCGGGTACCTGATCCCATGAGCGCGGCGAGAGATCGGGCGGTGGCGCTGGACTGCCTGCGGCGCTTCCGCGTTCCCGCCGGGGTGTATCTGCTCCAGGTCCTGGGCTGCTACGCCGTCTTCCGGCTCTACGGGCTGGACACGGAGCCCTTCTGGTATGTGTTCGCCCTGGGCTTCTGCTTCCTGCTGGGCTGCTTTCTGGTCTCCCTGCAACGTGCGCGCCGGCGGGCCGCTCTGCGCTGGGACGCGCTGCAAACCGTCCGCACGGCGTGGCGGCAGCTCCCGGCGCCGGAGACGCTGGCGGAGGCGGACTGGTGCGCGATGCTCTCCGGGCTGGGGGCGGAGCTGGAAAAGCTGGCCGCCGACAGCGCAGCGCAGCAGCGGGAGGCCCAGGATTTTTACACCGCCTGGGTCCACCAGATCAAGACCCCCATCGCGGTGATGAAGCTGGCCCTGGGGGCGGGGGAGACCCCCGACCCGGCGGCGCTGCGGGAGGAGCTGTTCCGCATCGAGCAGTACACGGACATGGCCCTGGTCTACCAGCGCCTGGGCAGCCGCAGCAACGACCTGGTGATCGAAGAATACGCGCTGGATACCCTGATCCGGGAGACGGTGCGCAAATTCGCCGGGCCGTTCATCCACAAAAAACTGCGGCTGGACTATCCGGGCACGGAGGCGCGCATCGTGACGGACCGGAAATGGTTCCTCTGCATTTTAGAGCAACTGGTGTCCAACGCCCTGAAATACACCCCCGCCGGGACCATCACCGTCTCGGTCCGGGACGGCGTCCTGACCGTGGCCGACACCGGCGTGGGCATCGTCCCGGAGGACCTGCCCCGCATCTTCGAGCAGGGCTACACCGGCGTCAACGGCCACCGGAGCGGCAGCTCCAGCGGCCTGGGCCTCTACCTCTGCGGCAAGGCCTCGGCTTTGCTGAACATCCCTGTCACTGTGGACAGCGCCCCCGGCCGGGGCAGCCGCTTCTCCCTGGACCTGCGGGACAAGCTCGTTTCCCCCTGAATGCCGCAAAACGCTTGCATTTCCCGGAAGGATTTGCTATAGTGATAAAAAAAGAAAAGGGGGATACGCTCATGTTAGGCGTCCAGATCAAGCAGTTGAAGACCAAAAATAAGTACACCATCGAGGAACTGTACGAGGCCATCAAAGACAAGCAGTTCAGCGCCGGAGTGCCCGCGCTGACCAAGCACGGCTTTGCGCAGCTCATCGCTTTCCCGGCCCTGGACCGGCAGAACCAGGTCCAGATCGTGAGCCTCAAGCTGAAGGGCCCGGGCCAGAAGTTCCAGATCCAGAAGGCCGAGGCGGCCGGCGTTGACAACATGCTGGGCAACATGGCGATCAACAGCCTGACCGGCGGCCTGTTCCGCTGGAAGCAGATCGCCGGCGACACCGCCAAGCAGTGCGAAGAGCTGGTCAAGCTGACGCTCACGGAGCTGGAGGCCCTGGATCTCTGATCGTCGGTTTTTTCCCCGGAAACGCAAAATAATTCTTGCTTTTTCCGCTGCGCTGTGCTATACTGCCATAGCCTGCCAAAATGCGGGCGTGAGAGAATGCAGACGGTCCGCTGCCGCGCCGTATGGGGCCTCCGGTAAGAACGTCTATAAACGAAAGGAAACGCAAAAACCATGGCTGATCTGATCCAAACCCTGACCAACAAGTATATGAAGGCCGCCCTGCCGGAGATGAACGTGGGCGACACCGTCCGCGTCACCGTCCGCGTGAAGGAAGGCTCCCGCGAGCGCAACCAGGCCTTCGAGGGCACCATCATCGCCAAGAAGCACGGCGGCATCAACGAGACCATCACCGTCCGCCGCATCAGCTACAACGTCGGCTGCGAGAAGGTGTTCCCGGTCCACTCTCCCACCATCGTCTCCGTGGAGACCGTCCGCAGGGGCAAGGTCCGCAGAGCGAAGCTCTACTACCTCCGCGACCGCGTGGGCAAGGCCGCCAAGGTCAAGGAGCGTCTGTAAGCCA
>JAFYIF010000288.1 GCA_017538775.1 Oscillospiraceae bacterium
CAGGGAAAAGGCGGAACGGAGATTCGACCTGAACAAGCTGGCGCTGGAGGTCTATCGGAGCTACGAGGCCTGAGCGGAAAATAGCCTCCCTTCGCCAGAAGGGAGGTGGCATCCGGCAAAGCCGGATGACGGAGGGTTGCGTCGCGGCCAGCAAACAGCCCAAAGACCCGCAGCCGCCGCTTGCGGCACCGGGAGCGACTGCCGCGCCGGACGTGTTCGCCGCTGACGGCAAGCCCCAGTCCGCCTTGTGGCGGACAGCCCCCTTCGAAAGAAGGGGGCCAGAGAAGGAAAAACAATTATATTACGGAGGTACCCCCCATGAACGAAAGCAAGAAGAAACCCTGGAAGCTGTTTGGCAAGCTGAACATCATCGATGTGATCATCATCGCAGTCCTCATCCTCGCGGCCATCGTGCTGGCGGTGCGGACGCTGTCCAGCCAGGGCGTGACCGTCAACGGGCAGCATGTGCGCGTCCACTATGAGGGCTTCAACTACATCCGCAACTATGTGCCGGAGAACTTCACCGTGGGCGACCCCGTCACCCAGTACGACACGAACCTGGACCTGGGCACGCTGAACGAGTTCTCCTACATCCCCTCCTATTACTGGGTCTACGACTACACCCGGGGCGAGCTGGTGAAGATCGAGAGCGAGTTTGAAGCCTTCATCTCCTTCACCTCCGACTGTTACGGCAAGCTGGACGAGACCGGCCTGACCATCGGCAGCACCACCTTTGTGGTGGGCGGCAACTACTACTTCAACGTGGGTCCCACCCGCGCAGGCTATCAGATCTCCGGCTTTGAGCTGCTGGACGACTGAGGTGCGCCATGCTGGATGAGAGTATCCTGGGCGCGGCCTACCGCGCCTGGTCGGACAGTGCGCTGTGCGCGCTGCTGGGGCGGCTCTGGCGGCTGTTGCGCCGTCTGGGGAAGGACAGCCTGCTGCTGGGGCTGCTGGTCGGCCCCAGCCGGGGGGACGCCCTCTATGCCCAGAGCCTGTCCGGGCGGGCCGTCCACCGGCTGAGCGAGCTTACGTTGCGGCTGCTGCGGCCCCTCTCCGGCGCGCTGCGCGACAGCGCCGCGGGCGCCCTGGCCCGGTCCCTGTCGGCCCGCTCCGCCGCGCTGCACTTCGACTGGCTCTTCGGCTGCTTCTGCTGCCTGATGTTCCTGGTGCCCCACAGCTACTGGAACAACCTCTACGCCCTGATCGGCGCCCTGGTCTTCCTGGGGGCCTGGCTGCTGCTGGTGGCCGGGGGACAGCGGGAGGCCGTGTATCCGGAGGCCCTGGGCCTGGGTCCGGCGCTGTTCGCCCTGGCCGTGGTGCTGAGTATGCTCTTCTCCGCCGAGCGGGAGAGCAGTTTGCGCTTCGTGCTGTATTTCGTCACCGCTTTGCTTTTGTGCTTTCTGGTCTACGCCGTGTGCCGGGACCGGGCAAGCCTGCGGCGGATGCTGAGTTTTCTCTATGTCTCGATGCTGGCGGTCTCCGCCGCGGCCATCACCCAGCGGGCGCTGAACCTGGTGGGCGTGAACTACCATTATACCGACACCGTCCTGAACGCCGGGGTCCCCGGGCGCGTCTTCGGCACCCTGGACAACCCCAACAACCTCTCGGCCTTCATCCAGATGACCCTGCCCCTGGGGGCGGCCCTGGCTGCCATGTGCCGGGACAAGCGCCAGCGGCTGATTTTGAGTCTGGGCCTGGCCCTGCCGGTGGTGGCGCTGGTGATGAGCTATTCCCGCTCCGGCTGGATGGCCATGCTGGCCGCCGCGCTGGTCTATGTGTATTTCAGCGAGCGGAAGCTGGTGCCCGCCCTGGTGCTGCTGGGGCTGCTGGCCCTGCCGGTGCTGCCCCAGAGCGTGCTGACCCGGCTTTCCACGATCTTCAACTCCGCCGACACCAGCACCACCCACCGCTTCGCCATCTGGGAGGGCGTGACGGCCATGCTCGCCGACCGCTTCTACTGGCTCAGCGGCATCGGACTGGGGCCGGAGGCCTTCCAGGCGGTGTACAAATTCTACGCCGTGCCCTTCGGCGTCAGCGGCGTGTTCCACTCCCAGATGCTCTATCTGGAGCTGGACGTGGAACTGGGGGCGCTGGGCGTCCTCAGCTTCCTGTGGATGCTCGCCAAGCTGACGGGCCGGGCGGGCCGCGCCCTGGGCCGCGCCCGCGACGCAGAGCGCCGGGGCCTCATGGCCGCGGTCGTCTCCGGCTTCGCAGCCCTGGCCGTCTCCGGCTTCGCGGAGTATATGTGGTACTATCCCCGCTGCCTCTTCGCCTGCTTCCTCTTCCTGGGCATCGCCATGGCCGCGCTGCGGATGGAGGAGAACGAGATCGCCTGAACCGGGCGCGCAGCAAATCGTTGGCTGACGGCAAGCCCCAGTCCGCCATGCGCGGACAACCCCCTTTGAAAAAAGGGGGCCAAAGAAGGAAGCGGCCACCCCAGGCGAGCCTCCCTTCGCCAGAAGGGATGGGGCATCCGGCGAAGCCGGATGACGGAGGGTTTCGCCGCGTCCGGCAAACCGCAAAAAAGACCCGCAGCCGCCGCTTGCGACACCGGGAGCAGCTGCCGCGCCGGACGTATCCGCCGCTGACGGCAACCCCCAGTCCGCCTTGTGGCGGACAGCCCCCTTCGAAAGAAGGGGGCCAGAGAAGGAAGCGGCCGACCCAGGCGAGCC
>JAFYIF010000289.1 GCA_017538775.1 Oscillospiraceae bacterium
AGGCCAAGGCGGGCATCGAGAAGGACATCACCCCCCACACTCTGCGTCACTCCTTTGCCGCCCATCTGCTGGAAAACGGCGCGGACCTGCGCAGCATCCAGGAGATGCTGGGCCACGCGGATATCTCCTCCACGCAGATCTACTCCCAGCTGGTCAAAAAGCAGTTGAAGGATGTGTACAACAAAGCCCACCCCAGGGCCTGAGGCTTTCCAAAAAAACGGGACCGCTCCGGCGCAAAACGCGCTGGGGGCGGCCCCGCTTTTTTGCGCCATGCCGTATCTTCCCGCCCGTTTCCGGGAAAACTGGGCCTGAGGTGATATGAAATGGCAAAGCGCAAAAGCAAACAGATCCCCCGCGACAAGCGGAAGACCGGCAGCGAGACGGCTGCCCTGTATCTGGCCCAGGGCAGCGCGGCGGGGGCCATGCCGCCCGCCATGAACACGGATCTGGCGCGGGACAACCTGGAAAACGACACCCCCGCCCCCGACCGGACCAGGCGATGACGGGGCAGGGGGAAGGGCGGGTCAACAGCCGGAAAGCTGCGGTCATCGGCTGCGGCTTCGTGGGTTCGGCCTCCGCCTTTGCCCTGATGCAGAGCGGCCTGGTTTCGGAGCTGGTGCTCCTCGACGCCCGGCGGGAGAAGGCGGAGGGGGAGGCCCTGGCCCTGCGGGACTCCGCCGCCAAGCTGGAGCTGGTGCGCGACCGGGTGCTCGGGAAGGGCTGAGGGCGCGGCCCGGAACAGGGGAAAGAGAGCGTGCAGCGGACAGAGAGGGACCGGGAAACCCCGGCAAGTGTCCGCTGAACGCTCTCTTTGTTTTTCGTCCCGAAAAAAAGCCTTGCTTTCTTTCGCTAATGTGGTAAAATGTGAAAGCAAAATTTTATTCCATAAAGAAAGAGGGAACCCACATGAAAACGCGCACCAGCATTCTGGCACTTGTCCTGGCCCTGGTCCTCTGCCTCGGCCTCGCCGCCTGCGGCACCGCCGCCCAGCCCGCCAAGGACGACAGCCCCGCCTCCGACCTGGACTACGTCAAGGCCAACGGCAAGCTGATCGTCGGCATCACCGACTTCGCCCCGATGGACTTCCAGGACGCCGACGGCAACTGGATCGGCTTTGACGCCGACATGGCCACCGCCTTTGCGGAGAGCCTGGGCGTCCAGGCCGTCTTCCAGGTCATCGACTGGGACAACAAACTGATGGAGCTCAACGGCAAGACCATCGACTGCGTCTGGAACGGCATGACCCTGAGCGCGGAGGTGCTCGCGGGCATGGAGTGCTCCAACGCCTACTGCAACAACGCCCAGGTGGTCATCGTCCCGGCGGAAGTGGCCGCGGACTACCAGAGCGCGGAGAGCGTGGCCGGTCTGCAGTTCGCGGTGGAGGCCGGTTCCGTGGGCAAGGACGTGGCTGAGGAGCTGGGCTACACCTACACCGAGGTGGTGGACCAGGCCACCGCGCTGCTGGAGGTCTCCTCCGGCACGGCGGACGCCGCAATCATTGACGCGCTGATGGCCGACGCCATGGTGGGCGAGGGCACCGATTACGCCAACCTGACCTACACCGTCGGCCTGAACACCGAGGAATACGGCGTCGGCTTCCGCAAGGGCAGCGACCTGGCCGCCGCGCTGAACGCCTTCTTCCAGAGCGCCTACGCCGACGGCAGCCTCCAGGCCTGCGCCGAGCTTTACGGCATCGAGGCCGCGCTGATCGCCCAGTAAGGCCGTGATCGGAACCGTTCTCGGGGCCCTGAATCAGGGCTTTCTGAAAACCCTGCAGCTCTTTGGGGTGACGCTCCTGGGCGCCATCCCCCTGGGGCTGCTGATCTCCTTCGGCTCCATGTCGAAGTTCCAGCCCCTCCGCTGGCTGACCCGGACGGTGGTCTGGATCGTGCGCGGCACGCCGCTGATGCTCCAGCTCATCATTCTCTACTATGTCCCGGGCCAGATCATGGACGCCAGCCCCTGGCCCATGGGGGAGAACGGGCGCTTTCTGGCTTCGGCCATCGCTTTCATCTTCAACTACGCCTGCTATTTCTCCGAGATCTTCCGGGGCGGCATTGAGGGCGTCCCGAAAGGCCAGCGGGAGGCCGGTCAGGTGCTGGGCATGACCCGGGGCCAGATCTTCTTCCGGGTGGAGCTGATGCAGATGGTCAAGCGCATCGTGCCGCCCATCTCCAACGAGATCATCACCCTGGTTAAGGACACCTCCCTGGCCCGCATCATCGCCTATGAGGAACTCATCAAGGCGGGCTACGACTTCCTGAAAGGCTCCCACGGCTATTCGGGTCTGCTCTGGCCGCTGTTCTTCACCGGCGTCTATTACCTGCTGTTCAGCGGTCTGCTGACCATTGCGTTCAACAAGACAGAGCGCAGACTGGACTATTTCAAAGTCTGAGGGGGGCGCGCCATGGCAATTCTGGAAGTACAAGCGCTCTCCAAGCGCTTTGAAGAGCTGGAAGTTCTCCGGCAGATCGACTTCTCGCTGGAGGCAGGGGAGGCTCTGTCCATCATCGGCTCCTCCGGCAGCGGCAAGACCACCCTTTTGCGCTGTCTGAACTTTCTGGAGACCCCGGACGCCGGGCGCGTGCTGGTGCACGGCGAGACGGTGTTCGACGCCGCTGAGACCAAAAAGCTGTCCGAGGCCGCGCTGCGCCGCCGTCGGCTCCACTTCGGTCTGGTGTTCCAGAACTTCAACCTCTTCCCCCAGTACACGGCACTGGAGAACGTGCGCCTGGCCGGGCTGCTGCTGGCCAAGGAGCGCCCGGATTTCCGGGAGAAGCGGAAGGAGATCGTGGCGGAGCTGAACGAGCGGGCCATGTTCCTGCTGACGGACATGGGCCTGGCGGATCGGGCGGGGCATTACCCCCACCAGCTCTCCGGCGGCCAGCAGCAGCGCGTGGCCATCGCCCGCGCCCTGGCCCTGGAGCCGGACATCCTCTGCTTTGACGAGCCCACCAGCGCCCTGGACCCGGAGCTGACCGGGGAGGTGCTGCGGGTCATCCGCTCCCTGGCGGAGCAGCGCACCACGATGATCATCGTGACCCACGAAATGGCTTTCGCCCGGGACGTGGCGGACCGCGCCATCTTCATGGACGGCGGCGTGATCGTGGAGCAGGGCCCGGCAAAGGAAGTCATCGACCACCCCAGGGAGGAACGCACCCGACAGTTCCTCTCCCGCTACGGCGGGCTGTCCTGAGCGCCGCCGGAGCCCTTTCAAACCAAACGAGCGAGCGCCCGACCTGCACAAGCCGCGGTCGGGCGTTTGCGCTTCTTAGCGGACCCACAGGAGGTGAACCGCTTGCCGGACGGACTGTTTGCGCCCCTGCCCCAGGTTCTGGCTGCGCTGCTGGGCGCGGTGCTGGGGTCTTTCCTCAACTGTGTGGCCTGGCGGATCGCCCGGGGCGAGGCCTGGCGGACCGGGCGCAGCCGCTGTCCGGTCTGCGGCCATGTGCTCGGCCCATTCGAGCTGCTGCCGGTGCTGAGCTTTCTCTTGCAGCGTGGCCGCTGCCGCCACTGCGGGGCGAAGCTCTCGCTGCGCTACCTGCTGACGGAGCTGGGCTTTGCGCTGCTGACGCTGCTTTGTTATCGGCGCTTCGGCCTCAGCCTCTACGCGCTGGGCTGCTATGGCTTTATCTGCTGTCTGCTGTGCCTGTCGCTGGTGGACTGGGAGACCTGCATCATCCCAGACGGCTGCCTGATCGCGGCTTTGCTGTTCTGGCCGCTGACCCTGCCCGCCCTGGACTGGGACGGGCTGCGCATTCTGGAGCGCTTCCTGTCCGCGCTGGCCCTCGGCGGCGGGATGCTGCTGCTCTCCCGCGGGATGGACCGGCTGCTGGAACAGGAGAGTCTGGGCGGCGGAGATATCAAGCTCTTCGCCCTGCTGGGCCTGTACCTGGGCTTTGCCCGCAGTCTGCTGGCGCTGCTGCTGTCCAGTTTGCTGGGTCTGCTGCTGGCCCTGCTCCGGCGGGGCGGGGACAAGCGCATCCCCTTCGCCCCGGCCATCAGCCTGGCGGCGGTGCTGAGCCTGCTGTGGGGGGACGCGGTGATCGACTGGTATCTGGGGCTGTTCTTCTTTTGAAGCACGAAAAAGCGGAAGGGGGTGGCCCCTTCCGCGGTTTCTCATGTCTGATTCTGTTCCGGATCGGTGTGCAGCAGCCGGTACAGCAGCCGGTACAGCTCCGCCGTCTCTTCCGGCTCCAGCGGGAGGCAGGAGCCCACCAGCGCCGGAATGGGCTTTGCCCGCTCCCGCAGGGCCCGGCCCGCTTCGGTCAGCTCCACCAGCAGCACCCGCTCGTCCTCCCGGCTGCGGAAACGGCGGAGATAGCCCTTGCGCTCCAGCTGTTTCAGCAGCGGCGTCAGGGTGCCGCTGTCCAGATAGAGCCGCTGACCCAACGTTTTCACGCTGACGTGCTGTTCCTCCCAGAGGACCAGCATTGTGATATACTGCGTATAGGTCAGGTCCAGCGCCTCCAGATGGGGGCGGTAGCGGCGGATGAGCTGGCGGGAGGCGGCGTACAGCGGGAAACAGAGCTGCTGTTCCAGCAGGAGTTGATCGGCTTCCATCTCAGGCCGCGTGCAGCTCGTCATAGGCCTTCCGCACGGCCAGCGCCAGCTGGTCGGCACAGGAGGTGGGCCGCCGTCCGCAGGTGTTGCCCTTCAGGTATGCCTCGATCTTGTCCACGGTCCAGCCGTTCACCAGCTTGGAAATGGCCTTGAGATTGCCGTTGCAGCCGCCGTCAAAGCGGATGTCGGTGATCACGTCGTCCTCGATGTGGAAGCGGATCTTGCGGGCGCAGACCATTCGGGTCTCGTATTCGTAGTTCATTTCAGCGCCTCCCTGACCTGTTCTGCCACCCGGTCCATGTCCTCCGTGGGCTCAAAGCGCGCAACGATGTTGCCCTCCCGGTCGATCAGGAACTTGGTGAAGTTCCACTTGATCGCGCCGTTGTGCTTGTAGTCCTTGTCCATGCTCCGGGCCGCCGCCGCCATCAGCATGGCTCTCGGCCCCTTGCCAAAGCCGGAGAAGCTGCTGTTTTCGGACAGCCAGCGGTACAGGGGAATGGCGTTCTCTCCGATCACGTCCACCTTGCTGAACTGGGGGAAGCGGATGCCGAAGCGCCCGGTGCAGAAGCTGTGGATCTCCGTGTCGTCCCCCGGGGCCTGGTTGGCGAACTGGTTGCAGGGGAAATCCAGGATCTCCAGACCCTCGTCCCGGTGCGCTTCATACAGCTCCTCCAGCTGGGTGTACTGGGGCGTGAAGCCGCAGCCCGTGGCCGTGTTGACGATCAGCAGCACCTTGCCCCGGTATTCCTCCAGCGAAACCTCGCGCCCGTCCTGTGCGCGGACCGTAAAATCGTAAAGCGTCATCGGACAGCATCTCCTTTCACATGACAAAATTTAATTGCTTACAATCGAATTATACCACAGATTTCCCGCCTGTCAAGCGGAAGTTGGAAGGGAGGACGCGGCGATGCTTTCCTGTCTGGACCTGCCCACGCCGGTGGGGACGCTGACTCTGCTGGCCGCGGAAGACGCGCTGCTGGGCCTCTGGGTGGCCGGGCAGCGGCAGCCCGGGGCTCAGGCCCGGCGGGAGGAGACGCCAATGCTGCGGGCGGCGGCGGATTGGCTGGGGCGCTATTTTGCGGGCCAGGCCCCGGACCCCCGGGCGCTGCCGCTGCGCCCGACGGGCAGCGCGTTTCAGCGCAGCGTCTGGGCGGCGCTGCGGCGCATCCCCTACGGCGCGACGGTGAGCTATGGGTCCCTGGCCCGGGAACTGGGCACCTCCCCCCGGGCAGTGGGTGCCGCCGCCGGGCGCAACCCCATCCTGATCTTCATCCCCTGTCACCGCCTAGTCGGGGCGGACGGCAGCCTGACGGGTTACGCCGGGGGCCTGGCGGTCAAGGAGGCCCTGCTGCGTCTGGAGGGGAGCCGGCCGGTCTAAACCCTGTCCCGTTTGCATATCCATGAACACGACGATATCGCAACGGGACGGAGGAACAGCCATGCTTGATACCGCGATCTATCAAAACCTGTCTGCGCGCACGGGGGGCAACATCTACATCGGCGTCGTGGGGCCGGTCCGCACGGGCAAATCCACCTTCATCAAACGCTTTCTGGAGACCATGGTGCTGCCGGACATGCAGGATGTCTACGCAAGGGAGCGCGCCAGAGACGAGCTGCCCCAGAGCGGGTCCGGCCGCACCATCATGACGGCGGAGCCGAAGTTCGTCCCGGAACGCTCGGCGGAGCTGCGCCTGGGGGAGAATGCCGTGTGCCATGTCCGCATGGTGGACTCCGTGGGCTTCATGGTCAACGGGGCGGTGGGGAATCTGGAGGACGGGGCCGAGCGCATGGTGATGACGCCCTGGTACGAGGAGGAGATCCCAATGCACCAGGCGGCGGAGGAGGGGACCCGGCGGGTCATCGCGGACCACTCCACCGTGGGCGTCCTGGTCACCACGGACGGCAGCGTCTGCGGCATCGAGCGCGCGGAGTACGAAGCGCCGGAGGCCCGGACGGTGGCCGCGCTCCAGGCCGTGGGCAAGCCCTATGTGATTTTGCTGAACAGCGCCCACCCGGAGGCGGAGGAGACGCGAAAGCTGGCCGACGAGCTGGCCGCACGTTACGGGCGGCGCTGCCTTCCGGTCAACTGCGCGGCGTTGCGGCGGGAGGAACTGGAGGCGCTGCTCCAGGCGCTGCTGTACGAGTTCCCGGTGCTGCGCTGCGCCGTGTTCCTGCCCGCCTGGACGGACGCGCTGGGGCCGGAGAGCCCGCTGCGGCAGGAGCTTTTCGCGCAGATCCTCCAGGCGGCGGAGGACGCATCGACCATGGGCGCGGCCTCCGAGCTGGCGGCGCGCATCGCGGAAAGCGAGCTGGTCCAGAGCGCGGCGGTGGAGCGCATGGAGCTGGGGCTGGGGGAACTGCGCCTGCGCGTGACGTTGCCGCAGCAGCTTTACTATCAGACCGTCAGCCAGGAGTCCGGCTTCGAGATCCGCAACGACCGGGACCTGATGCTGCTGCTCCACTCGGTCAGCAGCCTGAAAGGGGAGTACGAGCGGGTCCACGCGGCCCTGGAGGAGGCGCGGGCCACGGGCTACGGCATCGTCATGCCCACGCTGGAGGAGATGACGCTGGAGGAGCCGCAGATCGTCCGCCAGGGCGGGCGCTACGGCGTCAAGCTCAAGGCCAGCGCCCCCTCCATCCACCTGATGCTGGCCAACATTGAGACGGAGGTCTCCCCGGCCATCGGCGGGGAAAAGGCCAGCGAGGAGGTCATCAACTTCCTGCTCCAGGGCTACGACGGGGACATCAACCGCATCTGGGAGTCCAACATCTTCGGCAAGGCGCTGAACGACATCGCCGGGGAAGGGCTCACCGGAAAGATCAAGAACATGCCCGAGGACGCCAAGCAAAAGCTGCGGAGCACGGTGCAGCGCATCATCAACGAGGGCAGCGGCGGCCTGATTTGCATCCTGCTTTGAGGGCGGGAGAGGGGAGAGGGTCATGCCTGCCAAGCACAGCGCAAGCCGCGCCGCGCCCTTGCTTTTTCTCATCTGCGCTGTCATAATAGGGGCGTGGACGGTCCTGCCCGCCGACGCCGCAGCTCCACCGGTACTGGTGGTGGACCCCGGCCACGGGGGTCTGGACGGCGGGGCCACGGCAGCCGACGGCAGCCCGGAGAGCGCCATCAACCTGGCCATCGCCCGGCGGGTGCGGCTGTTGGCGCAGCTTTTCGGTCTGCAGGTGCGCATGACGCGGGAAGGGGAGGAGCTGGACTACCCGCCGGAGGCGGAGAGCGTCCACGCGAAAAAGGTCTGGGACCAGAAGCGCCGGGTAGCGCTGATCGCCCGGACGGAGGGCGCGATGCTGCTGAGCATCCACCAGAACAAATACCCGGACGCCCGCCCCCGGGGCTGTCAGGTGCTCTACGCCGGGACAGCGGACTCCGCGGCCTGGGCGGAGCTGACCCACGCGAATCTGGTGGCGGCCCTCTGCCCGGAAAACCGCCGCGTGGCCGCGCCCATTTCCGGGGACATCTACCTGATGCGGGAGATCGACTGCCCCGGCATCCTGGTGGAGTGCGGCTTTCTGTCGAACCCCCAGGAGGCGGCCCGACTGAAAAGCCCGGACTATCAGCTGGAGCTGGCCGTCGTGCTGACCGCGTCCTATCTGCAATTCCTTTCGACACGATTCCAAGGAGATACCGGATAAATGAAAGAGAAAACCAAGTTTTTCTGCACGGAATGCGGGAATGAGACCTTCAAGTGGTTCGGGCGCTGTCCGGCCTGCGGCCAGTGGAACACGCTGGTGGAGGCCCCGGCGGAGCAAGCCGCAAAGAGCAGATCCGGCGCGGTCAAGGCCGCCGACGCGCCGCTTTTGAACCGCCCGCGCCCCATCACGGACCTGGACGGACAGGAGGAGCTGCGCTTTTCCACTGGTCTGGGCGAGCTGGACCGGGTGCTGGGCGGCGGCGCGGTCATCGGCTCCATCGTCCTGGTGGGCGGCGCGCCGGGCATCGGCAAGTCCACGCTGCTGCTGCAGATCTGCGGCAGGCTGGAGGGCCAGACCGTGCTCTACGTCACCGGCGAGGAGAGCGCCCGGCAGCTCAAGCTCCGGGCCCGGCGACTGGGCGTGGAGAAAGAGCGCGTGCTGGTGCTGGCGGAGACCAACCTGGACAACATCCTCCGGGCCATCGAGGACAGCAAGCCCGACGTGGTCATCATCGACTCCATCCAGACCGTGTTCAACGGCGACCTGAGCAGCGGGCCGGGCAGCGTCAGCCAGGTCAAGGACTGCACCATGGCGCTGATGCGCGCAGCCAAGCAGGGCGGCTTCACCTGCTTTGTGGTGGGCCATGTGAACAAGGAGGGAGCCATCGCCGGACCGAAGGTGCTGGAACACATGGTGGACTGCGTCCTGTATTTTGAGGGCGACCGGGCTCTGAGCTACCGCATCCTGCGGGCGGCCAAGAACCGCTTTGGCTCCACCAACGAGATCGGCGTGTTTGAAATGGCCGACAAAGGTCTGGTGGAGGTGCCGAACCCCTCGGAGATGCTGCTGTCCGGCCGCCCCAAAAACAGCCCCGGCACCTGCGTCACCTGCGTCATGGAGGGCTCCCGCCCGATTTTGGCGGAGGTGCAGGCGCTGGTGGCCCCGTCCGGCTACGGCAGCGCCCGGCGCAACAGCAACGGCTTTGACTACAACCGGGCCATGCTGCTGCTGGCCGTGCTGGAAAAGCGCGGCGGTTTCTCGCTGAGCAGCAGCGACGTCTACATCAACGTTATCGGCGGCCTGGAGCTGGACGAACCGGCGGCGGACCTGGCCACGGTGCTGTCCATCGTGTCCAGCGCGAAAGATCGGGTCATTCCATACAACACCACCGCCATCGGCGAAGTGGGCCTGACCGGCGAGATCCGTAGCGTCAGCGCCCTGAACCAGCGCCTGACCGAGGTGGCGAGGCTGGGCTTCCAGCGCTGCGTGATCCCGGCCCATGTGCGCGGCGAGGTCAAGCGTATTGAGGGCCTGGAGATTGTCAGCGTCCGCAACGTCCGGGAAGCCGTCCGCGCCGTGCTGGACGAGGCCCCGGAACGCCAACAGCCCACGCGCAGAAATTGAACCGCCGCGCATACTCGCAGAATCCGTCAGCGCCGCAGCGTCCGAAGCGAAGAAAGCCAAACCGGACGCAGCGGCGCTGACAGCGCTTTTCCCACTCTAAACATCAACAAAATCTTTATTTTGTTTAAGTTTAGAGATCTGTGTTTTTTGCCCTGCCCTGTCAGCAGCCAAGATTCAAAACTGAAGAATCTTTTCCTCCGCTTGCATTTCCTGTCGATCTGTTATAGAATATGCTTACCCAAAATTTGATCGGGAGGTAACGCATATGAAAACGCTCGTAAGCTTCTTCAGCGCGCAAAGCAGGAAAACCGCCGACCTGGCGACGGCGCTGGCCTTCGTCCTCGGCGCAGACCGGTATGAGTTCAAACCGGACCCGCCCTACACCCCCGCCGACCTCGACTACAACAACCCCGACGCCCGCGTCAACCGGGAGGCCCAGGCCCAGGCCCTCATCCCCATCCAGGGTCGGATCGAGAACTTTGCAGACTATGACCGGGTGATGCTGGGCTTCCCCATCTGGTGGGGCGCGATCCCTCTGGCGGTCAAGAGCTTCTGCAGCGGCTATGACTGGACCGGAAAGCGCGTCTACGTCTTCGTCTCCGGCTGGGACGATGTGGGCCGCTTCGCTGAGATCTTGAAGCCCTTCATGAAAGGCGCGGAGATCCTGGACGTGAAGCTCTTCAAGGGCCCCAACACGCAGGAGTTCCGCCGCTGGGCCGATGCACTGAAAACCTGAAACCAATTCAAAAAACCGGCGTGGCCGCGATGGGTCACGCCGGTTTTTGCTGCTTTATACGTCTAACCGGATCAGGTCGTCCAGCGTCTCCCGCTTCACCGCGAGATAACTTTCACCGCCGTGCAGCATGACGATGGGCGGTCTGGGGATGCGGTTGTAGTTGGAGGCCATGGAGTAGTTGTAGGCCCCCGTGGTGCAGACCGCCAGCAGGTCTCCGCAGGCCGGCTCCGGCAGGGCCACGTTCGGCTGGAGGATGTCGCCGCTTTCGCAGCAGCGCCCCACCACGTCCCAGCGCTTCTCCCCTGCCCGCTCCGGGCAGGCTTCCAGCAGGACCGTGTATTTGGAGCCATACAGGGCATAGCGCGGGTTGTCGCTCATGCCGCCGTCCACGGAGATATAGTTTTTGAAGCCGGGGATCTGCCGCACGCTGCCCACCCGGTAGACCGTCATTCCGGTGTCCGCCACGATGCTGCGCCCGGGCTCCATCAGAATCATCG
>JAFYIF010000023.1 GCA_017538775.1 Oscillospiraceae bacterium
CGGTTGCGGGAGTTGAAAAGCGTCCCGTCCAGGTCGGAAAAAAGGATGGTCTCGTTGGGTTTCACGCGCTGCCTCCGTTCAACGGCGCACGCCCGGGGAAGGACGTGCGCCGCTGTATCTCAATGATTCAAAAACGCTGTCACTGCTGCTCTGCGGCCCGCATGGTCTGGATGACCGCGTCGATCTTGTGGGCCACGGCGATGAAGTCGGCCTCTTTGTAGCCCTTCGTGGTCATGGCGGCGGTGCCGATGCGGACGCCGCTGCACTGCTGGGGAGAGCGGGTCTCGCCGGGGACGGCGTTCTTGTTCAGGGTGATGCCGTGGCGGTCCAGCTCGTCCTGGACGGCCTTGCCGGTGAGGCCGGTGTCGGTCAGGTCCAACAGGAAGAGGTGGTTGTCCGTGCCGCCGGTGACCACCTTGTAGCCCATGGACAGGAATTCGTCAGACATGGCCCGGCAGTTTTTGACGACCTGGTGGATGTACTCCCGGAAGTCCTCGGTCTGAGCCTCCTCAGCGGCCACGGCCTTGCCCGCGATGACGTGCTGGAGCGGGCCTCCCTGGGTGCCGGGGAACACGGCGGAGTCCACCTTGCGGGCCAGCTCCGGGCGGCAGAAGATCAGCCCGCCCCGGGCGCCCCGCAGGGTCTTGTGGGTGGTGGTGGTGATGAGGTCGGCGTGGCCGAAGGGAGAGGGGTGGTCCCCCGCCGCCACAAGGCCGGCGATGTGGGCCATGTCCACCATGAAATACGCGCCCACCTCGCGGGCGATCTCCGCGAAGGCGGCGAAGTCGATGACCCGGCTGTAGGCGCTGGCCCCGGCCAGGATCAGCCTGGGACGGAACTCCAGGGCCTTGGCGCGCACGTCCGCCATGTCGATGAAGCCCTCGCCGTTGATGCCGTAGAAGCACATGTCGAACAGCCGCCCGCTGAAATTCACCGGGGAGCCGTGGGTCAGGTGGCCGCCGTTGTCCAGGCGCATGGAGAGAATGCGGTCCCCGGGCGTCAGGACGCTGAGGAAAGCCGCCATGTTGGCCTGAGACCCGCTGTGGGGCTGGACGTTGACGTGGTAATCGGTGGAGAAGACCTGCTTCCACTGCTGGCAGCAGTACTCCTCCAGCTCGTTGATGACCTCGCAGCCGCCGTAGTAGCGGCCCCGGTTGCCGCTGGTCCGCTGCACGGGATAGCCCTCGCTGTATTTGTTGGTCAGCACGGAGCCCACGGCCCGCAGCACGTTCTCGCTGACAAAGTTCTCGCTGGCGATCAGTTCGATGTTCCGCTCCTGACGCGCCTGCTCCCTGGCGATGAAGTCAAACACTTTGGATTCCATAAGCTCCCCCTGTATCATGTCATTAATCTGCCTCTATTATACTGTGCCCGGAGTTGTTCCGCAATTGACAGATTGTCATAAAAAGCGGGGAGAATGGCCCGGCTTTTCGATGTTTGCGGCTTTTTTGGGGGGCAAGCGGAAAACAGGTCCTTTGCCGCTTTCCATCCGAGGCCCGGTATGGTATCATAGCTGACAGGAAATCTGCGAATCTTCCACAATGACCGGAGGTGTAGAATATGAAATGGAGATCCATCCTGCCGGACAGCCCGGAGCTGGACGTGAAAGAAGACCTGAAACACGCCGTATCCTACGGGGCGTTCCGGATCGGGGAGCAGGCGGTGTATCTGAGCGGCAGGGAGTATCTGCCGCTGCAGGCCGTGAAGCAGGCGAAGCTGTACGCTTCCCGGCTCAACTCCCACGGCTGCTGCGGCCTGAGCATCCCGGTATGGTATGTGCTGCTGTACCACGGCGGGGAGACGCCCCGGAAGCTGCTGACGGAGACGAAAGAGAAGGCCGAGACGGTGCTGGCGGCGATCACGGAGAAGCGGCCGGAAATTGAGGTGCTGGGGTAAGGAAGCCGAACAAGGAGCAACATACGGAAAAATTGGACGACCATTTGATCCAAATGGTCGTCCAATTGCGGTTTGGCACCGGGAGAAGGATTCGAACCCTCACAGACGGAGTCAGAGTCCGGCGTGCTACCTTTACACAATCCCGGTA
>JAFYIF010000290.1 GCA_017538775.1 Oscillospiraceae bacterium
CCGGTCACGATGTCCCAGAGCTGGGCGTACTCCGCCGCCTCCTGGGCCATGCCCAAGTCTTCCAGCTCCGTGGCCCGGCGTTCCAGCTGCTCTGGCAGGGCCAGGGCCTCGAAGTAGTCCGCCAGGGCCTGGGCCTGCTGCGTCGCCGTGGCCGCCGCCGTCCCCCGCTCCCGCAGCAGCCAAAGCGGAACCATGGCCCGGCGGCGCAGGGCGTTCAGTTCCCGCAGGGTCTCCCGGTCCTCTTCCTTGAAGTCCTGGCCGAAGCCCGCCGGGTGCAGCGCCCAGTCCTCGTCCACGGACCAGGCCCGGCCATGGAGCGTCCAGAGAAAGGCGTAGTCCTCCAGGCTGTCGCACTCCGGCCCGCTGAGGCCCGCCAGCCCGGTCTTGCAGTAGGCCATCACGTCCTCGTAGTCAAAGCCCCGGGTCACGCAGGCGTAGGCCCCGGTGATCAGGCTGGGCAGGGGCTTGCTCAAAAGCTCGCTGCGCCGGGCCAGATAGAGCGGCACGCCGTAGCGGGCGAAAGCCCCCTCCAGGGCGCTGCGGTAGACCTCCGTGTCCCGGGCGCAGAGGGCGATGTCCCGCCAGCGGCAGGCGCTGCGCTGCGCCAGCTCCAGACAGCGCTGGGCCGCCGCCTCGCACTCCGCGTTCCGGTCGGCCGCACGGCGCAGCAGGACCCGGCCCTCCGCCTCTGCCTTCACCGGGCCGAAGGCGAAAAGCTCCCGTTCCAGCAGCTCCAGCGGCCCGTCCCCGGCGCGGGGGGGCCGGACCGTGACGGTGCAGGGCTGCTCCGCCTCCTGCGCCAGCTTTTGCAGCTTCAGGGCCGCCCGGCGGCTGGGTTCGAAGATCTCATGCGCTTCCTCCAGCCCCTCGCAGCTCAGGCAGACCGTCAGCTCCGCCCCGGCCCGCAGCAGGGCCTCCAGCACCGCGTTCTGCTGGGCGGTGAAGTCGGTGAAGCCGTCGATGTAGAGCCGCCCGGCGGCCAGGCGGCTCTCCCCGATGCGCCCGGCCAGGACCGTCAGCCGGTCCATGGGGTCCAGGCCGCTCCGGGCCACCACCGCGTCGTAGGCCTCGCAGACCAGGGCCAGGTCCCGCAGCTTCTCCCCCAGCGGCTCCCCCTCCGCCGCCAGCG
The DNA here is from genome assembly GCA_017538775.1 of Oscillospiraceae bacterium. Taxonomy (GTDB): domain Bacteria; phylum Bacillota; class Clostridia; order Oscillospirales; family Oscillospiraceae; genus RGIG7114. Next base: position 1,130 of record JAFYIF010000290.1, read on the forward strand.
CCGCCGCCGTGCGCTCCAGCGCCGCCGGGGCGATCCGGGCCTGTTTCAGCTCGTCGATGACCGCCAGCAGGGCGGTCTGCATGGCCGTGCTGCGCCGGGCGGCGGCCAGGCCGTGCAGCCGGGTCTCCGTGACGGCCAGCGCCCGGGCCAGGGCCAGCAGCCGCCCGCCCTGGTCCAGCGCCCGCCGCCCGCCGAAGCCCAGCTCCGCCTCCACCCGGGCGTACAGCCGGGTGAAGCTCAGCACCTCCGCGCTGAGGCTCAGCGCGTCCCCGCAGACCCGCAGCAGCTCCCGCTCGGCCTCGTGGCTGTACTGCTCCGGCACGATCAGCACCACCGGCCCCTCCCGGCGGCGCACATGCCCGGCAATGGCCTCCAGCACCGCGGCAGTCTTCCCGCTCTTGGCGCGGCCCAGGATCAGATGCAGCATGGCGGTCCCTCCTTGCGCGCCGGACGGGTTTTGGGGCAGTCCGGCGCTGATATGGATTGATTATAGCAAGAATGGCTGCGCCGCGCAATCATGAGGTTGGGGATTCTTGCTGGTATCACGATTTGTTTTTCGCGGGATGGGCAGCAGACGAAACGGCGTGGGATGAAGCGCTGTCATCAAACGTGCATGTGAAGAAACGCTGTCATTGCGAGGAGGCGAAGCCGACGTGGCAATCCCCCCAGTCTTCGCAACAGCCCGTCCGGCGTCGCGGGGGCCGGGGTCGGAGCAGTTGCGGTCATCCGGGGGATTGCCACGCCAGTCTGCGGACTGGCTCGCAATGACAGCTTGTTTGCCCTTGTTTTTCCCACTCTACGCATCGTAGAGTGCCTTTTTCCCGTATTCTACCTCCCCGCCGTCACAGTAGGGCGTGGCCGGGCGGGTGTAGCTTGCGCCGGGCGGGGGGATCCGGGTATACTGGAAGCACAAGCGTCTGTACACCGGCGGGGCTTTTCGGGCTCGCGTCCGGCGCGCCGGGGGTCGCAGCATTCGGCGCGCCGGGGTCTAAGCAATCGGCGCGCCGGGGTCGGCGCGCCCTACGGGTGCCCCCCCAGGAAAACGGACAGGCGCAGAAGGAGGACGACATGGCTTTTGCGATTTTGACGGACACCAGCGCGAATCTGCCCACGGCCTGGCTGCGGGCGGAGAATGTGGGCGTGGTGCCCTTTACCTATACGGTCTTTGGCCGGGACTATCAGTGCCTGGACACCGCCGCTTTTGAGAGCGAGGGCTTTTACAACGCCATGCGGCGGGGCGTGGAGGTCAGCACTTCGCTGGTGCGGCCGGAACTGTATCTGTCCTCCTTCCGCGCCCGGCTGGAGGCCGGGGAGGACCTGCTGTATGTGGGCATGAGCTCCGGGATCAGCGGCTCCTATCAGTGCGCGATGCTGGCCGCCGAGGACCTGCGGGCGGAGTTCCCGGAGCGGCGCATCCGGCTGGTGGACACGCTGGGGGCCTCTCTGGGCGAGGGGCTGCTGGTGATGGACGCGGCGCGCTGGCGGGCGGAGGGCATGGACCTGGACGCGGTGGCCGATGCGCTGCTGCGCCGCCGGAAGCAGATGGTGCAGGTCTTCACGGTGGACGACCTGATGTTCCTGCGCAAGGGCGGGCGGCTCAGCAACGCCGCCGCGCTGGTGGGCACGGTTTTGCAGATCAAGCCCCTGCTGAAAGGGGACGAGGTCGGGCGCATCGTCAGCTTTGCCAAGGTCCGTGGGCGGAAGCGCTCCATCGAGGCCCTGGCGGAGCAGTATGAGGCCCAGGTGTCGGAGCCGGAACGCCAGACCGTCGGCATCGCCCACGCGGGCTGCCCGGCGGACGCCGCGGCTTTGCGGAAGCTGTTGCGGAAGAATCGACCGCCCCGGCGGATCTTGACCGTGGACTATGAGCCGGTGACGGGGTCGCACGTGGGGCCGGGGGCGTTGGCGCTGTTTTTCTACAAGGAGTGAGTCAAGAGGGACGGTTCTTTTTGACTCATTTTGGGTGGTGTTCGGTTTCGTGTTGGCCGGGTGCGGATTTGCCGGGGGTTTTGCATGGTTTGGGGCATTGCCGCAGGCGCACCGGGTCGGCGCGCCCTACAGCGGAACGCCGAGGACGGCGTTCCCTACCGGGGACTATGAAGTCGGTCTGCGATTGCGCCGGGGGTGGCAGCTTGACGGGAGTGGTGCTATGGGGCCGTCGGGGACGCCGGC
>JAFYIF010000291.1 GCA_017538775.1 Oscillospiraceae bacterium
CACTCGCTCCGCGAAAGGTATTTTTTGCAAGGCGAAGCCTCGCAAAAAATAAATTGAAATTTCTTTTCGCCTGCGGGCGAAAACTCTGCGAGGCTTTTTGTTGAAAAAGACCGGAACCGGGGACAACAGCACCAGGGAAAGACCCGGACTCCCTTCCCTCCCCCAGCGGGGGAGGGTGCCGCCCGCAGGCGGCAGGAGAGGGAGAACGCGGCGGGAGCGCCAAGGCAAAAAAGACCGCAGCGGCGGGAAACAGCAAAGAAAGTTTCTCGTCAGCAAGCGGTCAGGTTCTCCCTCTTCCGTCATCCGCCTTGCGGCGGATGCCACCTTCCCCCGCTGGGGGAAGGAAAGAGCGGCTGCGGCGCTTTCGGAGAAAAGCAAACCTTTCCGTTCCGCGTGCTCCGTTCTCCCGGTTCCAGCCCAGAGCGCAACAAAAAAGCGAGCAGACGTACCGGCACCGTCTTATGCCGCGGCCCGGACGTAGGGTAACTGCGACCCTGAGATCGTAAGACCCGAAGGTATAAAATCAATGAAAGGATTGATTGAGAAACATGGCAAGAATCGCCGGCGTTGACCTGCCCAAGGATAAGAGAATTGAGATCGGCCTGACCTACATCTACGGCATCGGCAGAACCAGCGCGAACAAGATCCTGGCTGAGACCGGGATCAACCCCGACACCCGTGTGAAGAACCTGAGCGAAGAGGAAGAGGCCAAGCTGCGTGAGTGCATCGACCACTATGTGGTGGAGGGCGACCTGCGCCGCCAGACCGCGCTGGACATCAAGCGCCTGATGGAGATCGGCTGCTATCGCGGCACCCGTCACCGCAAGGGCCTGCCCGTCCGGGGCCAGCGCAGCAAGACCAACGCCCGCACCCGCAAGGGTCCGAAGCGCACCATCGCCAACAAGAAAAAGTAAGGGAGGGATATGTAAATGGCTGCGAATACCAAGGGCAAGAAAGTCGTCCGCACGCGCCGCAGAGAGCGCAAGAACATCGAAAAGGGCCAGGTGCATATCAGCTCCTCCTTCAACAATACCATGGTCACCATCACCGACCTGGGCGGGAACGCCATCTCCTGGGCTTCCGCCGGCGGCATGGGCTTCCGTGGCAGCAAGAAATCCACCCCCTTTGCCGCTCAGACCGCAGCGGAGACCGCTGCCCGTGCGGCCATGGAGCACGGTCTGAAGACCGTGGAGGTCTATGTGCGGGGCCCCGGCTCCGGACGTGAGGCCGCCATCCGCGCCCTGCAGACCGCCGGTCTGGAGGTTACGATGATCAAGGACGTGACGCCCATCCCCCACAACGGCTGCCGTCCTCCCAAGCGTCGTCGTGTCTGATCAAAGGAGGTAGAGAACAATGGCAAGAAGTATTCAGCCCGTTGCCAAGCGCTGCAAGGCGCTGGGCATTTCCCCGGCCAGCCTGGGTTACGCCAAGAAGACCACCACCCGCGACCCCAAGGGTCAGAAGGGGATGCGCCGCAAGCAGTCCGAGTACGGGATGCAGCTGCAGGAGAAGCAGAAGGTGAAGTTCATCTACGGCGTCCTGGAGCGCCAGTTCCGCAACTATTTCGACATGGCCCAGCGCCGTCCCGGCCAGACCGGCGAGAACCTGCTGAGCATCCTGGAGTCCCGTCTGGACAACGTGGTGTTCCGCCTGGGCTTCGCCATGACCCGCGCCGAGGCCCGCCAGCTGGTCAGCCACGGCCACTTCACCGTCAATGGCCGCCGCGTCAACATCCCCAGCTTCCTGGTGAAGCCGGGCATGGTCGTCACCCTGAAGGACTCCAGCAAGTCCCTGGAAAAGATCAAGGCCAACATCGAGGACAACGCCTTCCGTCAGCCCCCGAAGTGGATCGACTATGACGCCAACAACATGATCGCGAAGATCAACGCCACCCCCGCCAGAGAAGACATCGACATGCCCATCGAGGAGCATCTCATCGTCGAGCTGTATTCCAAGTAATTGGAAGACCCTCAGAACGCTTGGTAAGCTGAACCGACCGCGTGCGCCAGCACGCCAATGCTCAGGAGCCGCGATGGGGACTTCTCCCAGCCTGGGCGTCCGTCTCCACGCGCTTCCTCAGCCGAAACTAAGAAGGAGGGTAACATTACCACATGATTGAAATCAAAAAGCCCCGCATCGAGTGCATCGAGACCCCGTCCGATGAATCCTACGGCAAGTACGTCGTGGAGCCCCTCGAGCGTGGCTACGGCACGACTTTGGGCAACTCCCTTCGCAGAGTGCTTCTCTCCTCTCTTCCCGGCACCGCCGTCACCGCAATCAAAATTGCGGGGATCCAGCACGAGTTCGCCACGATCCCCGGCGTCAAAGAAGATGTCACCGAGATCGTCCTGAACGTCAAGGGCATCATCGCCCGCCTGCATTGCGACGGGCCCAAAACGGTCTATCTGGAAGCCTCCGGTGAGCGTGAGGTCACAGCGGGCGATATCCGCGCCGACAGCGACGTGGAGATCCTGAACCCCGAACACCACCTCGCCACCCTGGGCCCCGAAGCCTCCATCAGCATGGAGCTGAGCTTCAACCACGGCAGAGGCTACGTCACCGCAGACCGCAACAAGAACCCGCAGGCCCCCATCGGCACGATCCCGGTGGACTCGATCTACAACCCCGTTCTGAAGGTCAACTACACGGTGGAGAACACCCGCGTTGGCAATCAGACCGATTTCGATAAGCTGACCATCGAGGTCTGGACCGACAAGACCATCACCGCCCGCGACGCCGTCTCCCTGGGCGCCAAGATCCTCTGCGACCACTTCACCATCTTCACCGACCTGAGCGAAAACATCGGTTCCCGCACCACCGTGGTGGAGAAGGTGGAGGCACAGCGGGACAAGGTGCTGGAGATGACCATCGAGGAGCTGGATCTCTCCGTCCGCAGCTTCAACTGCCTGAAGAGAGCCAACATCAACACGGTGGAGGACCTGGTCGGCAAGACCCAGGATGAAATGATCAAAGTTCGCAACCTTGGCCGCAA
>JAFYIF010000292.1 GCA_017538775.1 Oscillospiraceae bacterium
CATTTGTAAAGTATTTTTTCTCTGCTTCACCGGATCACTTGTTTCTCCCGCCATACACCGCTTTCATGCGGCGATCGTGATCCAGAATCCGCTTGCGCAGACGCAGGGATTTGGGCGTGACCTCCAGCAGCTCGTCGTCGGCCAGGAACTCCAGGCACTGCTCCAGGCTCATCTGCCGGGGCGGGATCAGGCGCAGGGCCTCATCGCTGCCGGCGGCGCGGGTGTTGGTGAGCTGCTTTTTCTTGCAGACGTTCAGGGTGATGTCCTCCAGCTTCGGGCACTCGCCGATGACCATGCCGCCGTAGACCGGGACGCCGGGGCCGATGAACAGCGCCCCCCGCTCCTGGGCGGAAAAGAGGCCGTAGGTGACGCTCTCGCCGGTCTCCCAGGCGATCAGGCTGCCGGTGCCCCGCCGGGCGATGTCCCCCTTGTAAGGGGCGTAGGTCTCAAAAACGCTGGCCATGATGCCCTCGCCCTTGGTGTCGGTCAGAAACTCGTTGCGGTAGCCGAAGAGCCCCCGGGAGGGGACCAGGAAGCTGAGCTTCATGCGGCTGCCCACCGGGTTCATCTCCTGCAGCTCGCCCCGGCGCTGGCCCAGCTTTTCGATGACGGAGCCGACGCAGTCCTGGGGCACGTCCACCACCAGGCGCTCCATGGGCTCGCAGCGCTTGCCGTCGATGTCCCGGAACAGCACCCGCGGGGGACCCACCTGGAACTCATAGCCCTCCCGGCGCATGGTCTCGATCAGGATGGAGAGGCTCATCTCCCCCCGCCCGGCCACGTTGAAGGAGTCGGTGCTGCCCGGCACCTCGCTGACCCGGAGGCTCACGTCCCGGAGGGTCTCCCGGCGCAGGCGCTCGCCGATCTGGCGGCTGGTGACGAACTTGCCCTCCCGCCCGGCGAAGGGGCTGTCGTTGACGGAGAAGGTCATCTCCAGGGTGGGGGCGCTGATCTGGACGAAGGGCAGCGGCTCGGCGCAGCCCCGGGCGCAGACCGTGTCCCCGATGGTCACGTCCCCGATGCCGCTCATGGCGATGATGCTCCCGGCGGCGGCCTCCGGCACCGGGACCCGGGCCAGGCCGTCGAACTCGTAGAGGCTCACCGCCTTGGCCTTCCGGGGCGGCTCATCCGGGGCGTGGAAGTTGCAGACCTCGATCTCCTGGTTCTGCCGGACCAGACCCCGCTCGATGCGGCCCACGGCGATGCGGCCCACATAGTCGTTGTAGTCGATGGCGCTGACCAGCATCTGGAAGGGTTTCTCCATGTCCTGCTCCGGCTCCGGGATGTATTCCAGAATCGTGTCGAACAGCGGCTTCAGGTCGCGGCCCTCCACCTCCGGGGAATAGCTGGCCGTGCCCTGCCGCCCGGAACAGAACAGGGTGGGGCTGTCCAGCTGCTCGTCCGTGGCGTCCAGGTCCATCAGCAGCTCCAGCACCTCGTCGATGACCGCGTGGACCCGCTGGTCCGGGCGGTCGATCTTGTTCACCACCACGATGACCCGGTGCCCCAGCTCCAGGGCCCGGGACAGCACGAAGCGGGTCTGGGGCATGGGCCCCTCGGCGGCATCTACCAGCAGGATGACACCGTTCACCATCTTCAGAATGCGCTCCACCTCGCCGCCGAAGTCGGCGTGGCCCGGGGTGTCCACGATGTTGATCTTCACGCCTTTGTATGTCACGGCGGTGTTCTTCGCCATGATCGTGATGCCGCGCTCCCGCTCCAGGTCGCCGGAGTCCATGACCCGCTCCACCACTTCCTGGTTCTCGCGGTAGACGCCGGACTGCTTGAGCATCTCGTCCACCAGCGTGGTCTTGCCGTGGTCCACGTGGGCGATGATGGCGACGTTTCTCAGTTTCTCCAAGGGAATCAAACCTTTCTGTGCAAGCTTGCTTTTTTACAAACGGATATTATAACATTTCAGGGCGCGGATTGCAAGATTTCCATGCGGGTTTTTTCACAAATCTTCCATGTTCTGCGCCTCTTTTCCAGCGGACCGTGTGCCCTGACATCCGCTCCGCTCGTGTCAGCCCGTTTTCCAACTTTTCAATCAAATTTCCTACCCGATTTTCCAACTTTTCAATCAAATCCGCCGCCCGTTTTTCCAACTTTTCAAATCAGCTTCCCTCTTGACAGCCACGCCCCGCCGTGCTATCATATCTGTACTAGTACAACTAGTACAGAACACACAGTGAGGTGACGACGCTTGCTAGCAATCAACTATCGGGACCCCCGGCCGGTGTATGAGCAGATCATGGCCGAGCTGCGGCGGATGATCATCTCCGGCGTCCTGGCGCCGGACGAGCGGCTGCCCTCGGTGCGGGAGCTGGCCGGGCAGCTGGCCATCAATCCCAACACGATCCAGCGGGCCTACCGGGAACTGGAACAGAGCGGCTACATCTACTCCGTGGCGGGCAAGGGCAGCTTTGCCGGGGCGCGGCAGGAGGTGGACGCCGGACGGCGGGAGGCGCTGCTGCGGACGCTGCGGGAGACCGTGCGGGAGCTGCGCTGGCTGGGTCTGGGGGACGAGGAACTCATCGGCTGTCTGACAGAGCAGGGAGGGAAAACGGAATGATCGAGGTCAAGAACCTGACGAAGCGCTTTGACGGCGTCGCGGCCCTGGACGGGCTGACGCTGACGGTGCCCACCGGGGCGGTATACGGGCTGGTGGGGCCAAACGGCAGCGGGAAAAGCACCCTGCTGCGCCACGTCACCGGCATCTACCGGCAGGACGCGGGGGAGGTGCTGGTGGACGGCGCGCCGGTCTGGGAGAATCCGGCGGTGAAGGGCCGGATGGGCTACATCCCGGACGAGGTGTTTTACAACGTCCAGTCCACCGTGGAGGACCTGCGCCGCTTTTACCAGGGCGTCTGCCCCGGCTTTGACCGGGAGCGCTTTGAAAAACTGGGGAAGCTCTTCCAGCTGCCCCGGAAAAAGCCCATCCGCTCCATGAGCAAGGGCCAGCAGAAACAGGCGGCCTTCTGGCTGCAAATGAGCCGGAACCCGGAGATCCTCGTGCTGGACGAGCCGGTGGACGGGCTGGACCCGGTGATGCGCCGCCAGGTCTGGAGTCTGCTGATGGCCGACGCCGCCGAGCGGGAGATCACGGTGCTGGTCAGCAGCCACAACCTCCGGGAGCTGGAGGACGTGTGCGACCATGTGGGCATTTTGCGCGGCGGGCAGTTGCTGCTGGAGCGGGCGCTGAGCGAGCTGCAGGAGAACCTGGTGAAGCTCCAGGTGGCCTTCGCCCGGGAACAGGAGCTGCCGGAGGACCTGAACGTGCTGCACCGCAGCGGGAACGGGCGGCTCCAGACCCTGATCGTCCGGGGCAGACCGGAGGAGGTGACGGCCCGGCTGGAGGCCATGCAGCCCCTGTTTTTGGAGGCCGCGCCGCTGAATCTGGAAGAGATCTTCATCTATGAGTTGGGAGGGACGGAGTATGAAGTCCAAGATATTCTGCATTAACGCCACGGTCTTTCGCTCGAGCATCAGCCGCTTCTGGCCGCTCTGGGCCATTTACCTGTTCCTCTGGGTCCTGCTGCTGCCCGTCCACATCTCCAACGACCGGGTGAGCATCCTGCACGACCCCAGCGCCGGGGAGTACTGGACCCTGGCCCTGGGCGTCTACGGCGGCGTGGCCTTCGGGGCGATCATGGCCATCGCCGCGGCCATGGCGGTCTGGAGCTATCTCTACTTCAACCGCAGCGCCCAGGGCATCGCCTGTCTGCCCCAGCGCCGGGAGACGGTCTGGACCAGCGCCATGCTGGGCGGGCTGGTCCCGGCCCTGGCCGTGCATCTGCTGGCGGCCCTCAGCGGCGCCCTGGTGGGCGGGCTGATCGGCTGGAACTGTTTCCCGGTGATGCTGCGCTGGTGCGGCATCGTCAGCCTGATCTATTTCTTCTTCTACGCCTTCGCCTGCTTCTGCGCCCAGCTCACCGGCAGCCTCATCATCCTGCCCCTGGTCTACGGCGTGCTGAACTTCCTGGCCGTGGGGGTGGAACTGGTGGCCCGCGGCCTGCTCAGCGCCTTCGTCTACGGCATGACGACCCTGAGCATGGGCAACGTGACGCTGCGCTGGCTCTCCCCGCCGCTGGGCTACGTCAGCACGCTGCGGGTGGACCACAATTATCCGAACCAGACAGCGACGCTCTCCGGGACCCATGCCCTCTGGATCTACGCGATCGTGGGTCTGCTGCTGCTGGCCGGGGCGCTGCTGCTCTACCGCCGCCGCCGGATGGAGTCCGCCGGGGACGTGGTGGCGATCCGGGTGCTGAAGCCCGTGTTCCGCTGGTGCATGGCCCTGGGTTCCGGGCTGCTGCTGGCCACGGTGTTCTACTTCTTCCTCTTCATCTGGAATACCGACCTGCAGGCCGACGCGGTCTTCCTGAGCACCCTGCTCTCCATGCTGCTGGGGGCCGTGCTGGGCTGGTTTGTGGCGGAGATGCTGATCGGCAAGTCCTTCCGGGTCTTCCATGCCCGGACCTGGGCCGGGGCGGGCCTGGTCTGCGTCCTGATTTTGGCCGCGATGCTGGGCATTCGCTACGACCTCTTCGGCTTTGAGCGGCGCGTCCCGGCGGCGCAGAACGTGGACAGCGTGCTGATCCGCGCCCCCTATCCCGCGCTGCTCAGCTCGGAGGAGGGCATCGAACAGGCAAGAGCGCTGCACCAGAGCATTCTGGACGGCAAAGACTTCAACACGGACCCGGAAAATGGCACCCAGCGCACGCTGTACTGCACGCTGGACTATGAACTGCGCGGCGGCGGGCATCTGACGCGGGAATACCGCCTGGCCGTCCCGGACGCGGGCAGCCGCCCGGAGCTGGACGCGCTGCAGGCCCTGCTGAACACGCCGGAGGCCATCGCCTCCCGGAACGAGGACCTGGATTCCGTCACCGCCGCCCGGGTCGAAAGCGGCTGGGTGGAAACGGTGATGTCGGTCCGCGCCTGCGCCGAGGCCGCGGGCTACGACAGTCCGGAGGACTATCTGCTGCGGGAATACATAGGCTTCAGTGCCGCCGAACAGGCCAGGCTCAGCGCGGCGGAGCGGGAGGAAGCCGTGCTGGAGGCCGCCCGGCGGCTGCAGGAGGAGCAATACTGGCGGTTCGACCAGTTCTACGCCACAGGAGCGAGCCCGGCGGAAGCGACGCTCTCCTACGGCGAACTGGACTATGACCGGCTGTTCGCCGGCTACCGCGTTGCCCTCAGCCGGGGAGACGCCTGGGAGCTGCTGCAAAGCGCCGTCCTGCCCGACCTGGCGGAGGGCAAGCTGGGGCTGGTGTATGTATCCGACGCGGCGGAAAACCGGAAGACGATCTATGAGACCAGCGTTTCCCTGGAGCTAAAACCGGAAACCGAGACCGCCGATCCTTACGACGGTCCGGTCTACTCCTGGAACGTGAACGCCCAGGCCACGCGCACCGTGGCCTGGCTGGAGGAACACGGCATCGCCCTTTACACCGCCGCCGAGGTGCGGGGAGCAGATTGAGAGAAGCAAGGGAATCGATAAGCAAATGAATCGACCCGCGCCGCGAAAAAGCGGCGCGGGCTTTTTTCCTTC
>JAFYIF010000024.1 GCA_017538775.1 Oscillospiraceae bacterium
AACACCCCCACTGTAGGGGGCGGCGTCCCCGACGCCCCAAGGATTTGCCTCGTTTTCAACATATTTCCAACGAAACCGCAACACCCCCCGACCCCCTTCCAAATATACATCCCAAAAAGGAGTTGACCTTCCATGGCGGAAACCTTTGAACCCCTGCTGGAGCAGGGTTATGCTGAACTGGAAAACAAGATCCGCACCGCCGGGACGAAGGTGGACTTTGCCCGCATCCGGTCGGCCTTTGAGCTGGCGGCCCGGTCCCACGCGGGGCAGAAGCGCAAGGACGGGACCCCCTACGTCACCCACTGTCTGGCGGCGGCGCAGATCACCGTGGACATGGGGCTGGACGAGGACTCCATCGTCTGCGCCCTGCTGCATGACACCATCGAGGACACGGGGGTGACGCATGAGCAGATCGCCCGGCAGTTCGGGCCGGTGGTGGCGGACATCGTGGAGGGCGTCACGAAGCTGACGCGGGTGAACTACACCAGCCGCGAGGACGAGCAGATGGAGAACATGCGCAAGATGCTCCTGGCCATGAGCCGGGACATCCGCGTGATCCTGATCAAGCTGGCGGACCGGCTGCACAACATGCGCACGATGGACTATCAGTCGCCGGAGAAGCAGCGGCTGAAAAGTCTGGAGACCATGGAGATCTACGCCCCCATCGCCCACCGGCTGGGCATCCAGGCGGTGAAGTGGGAGCTGGAGGACCTCTCGCTGAAATATCTGGACCCGGTGGCCTTCCAGGCCATCACCAGCTCCATCGAGGCCCGCCGGGGGAATCTGGACGACTTCATGAGCCGGATGGAGAACAAGATCCGCGCCCGGCTCCGGGAGTGGGGCATCAGCTGCACGATCTACCACCGGATCAAGCACACCTACAGCATCTACCGCAAGATGTACACCCAGAAGCTGGAGCTCAGCGAGATCTGGGACATCTGCGCCCTGCGGGTGATCGTGGACACGCTCCAGGACTGCTATTCGGTGCTGGGTCTGGTGCATGAGATGTTCAACACCGTGCCGGGGAAGTTCAAGGACTACATCTCCATGCCCAAGCCCAACGGCTACCAGTCCCTGCACACCACCGTCATCGGCTCCGAGGCCATCCCCTTCGAGGTACAGATCCGCACCTGGGAGATGCACCGGACGGCGGAGTACGGCGTGGCGGCCCATTGGAAGTACAAGAGCAACAAGGCGGGCATCCGGGACGGGGACGAAAAGAAATTCGCCTGGGTCCGCCGTCTGTTGGAGACCCAGCAGGAGACCGAGCCGGACGACTTCATCTCCGGGCTGAAGGTGGACATGTTCGCCGACGAGGTCTTCGTCTTCTCCCCCCGGGGGGACGTGACGAGTCTGCCCGCCGGGGCCACGCCGGTGGACTTCGCCTACTCCGTCCACTCCGCCGTGGGCAACCGCATGGTGGGGGCCAAGGTGAACGGGCGCATCGTGCCCTATTCCCAGGAGCTGCAAAACGGCGACATGGTGGAGATCCTCACCAGCAAATCCGCCCCCGGCCCCAGCCGCGACTGGCTCAAGCTGGCAAAAAGCGGTTCGGCCCGGACAAAAATCAAACAGTGGCTGAAAAAAGAGCGCCGGGAGGAGAACATCGTCCAGGGGCGGGAGATGCTGGAGACCGAGTTCCGCCGGGCGGGCATCAGCATGGCGGAGATCAACGAGTTTGAACTGCTGCCCCCGCTGCTGAAACGCCAGAACTACGCAAGCGTAGACGACCTCTACGCCGCCGTGGGCTATGGGGGCATGACCGCGGCCAAGGTTGCAAACCGGCTCCGGGACGAGCTGCTCCGGGCCCAGCGCAGCGCCGGAAGCAGCGGGCGCACGGCCCTGGACAAGCTGAAGGACGCCGCCGAGCGCCGCAACCAGAAGGACCCGGCCCGGCCCCGGCCCATCAACGGCGTGCTGATCGCCGGACTGGACAACTGCCTGCTGAAATTCGCCCGCTGCTGCACCCCCGTGGCCGGGGACGAGATCGTGGGCTTCATCACCCGGGGCTACGGCGTCAGCATCCACCGCACCGACTGCAAAAACCACATCGTCAGCCGCGTGAACCCCGACGGGGAGGGCCGCTGGGTGGACGCCACCTGGGACATGAGCGCGGCGGAGACCTATATCACCACCCTGCACATCTCCTCCTATGACCGCAACGCCCTGGTCATGGACATCTCCACCGTGCTCAACGGCATGAACGCCAAGGTCCGGTCCTTCAACGCCCGGGACATCGGCGGGGGGATGGCGAGCACCACCGTGAATGTGGAGGTGCGGAATCTGGATGAGCTGAAGGCGATCATGGCGCGCTTATCTACGATCCAGGGGGTGAAGAAGGTGAGTCGGGGGAATGGGTGAAATTGTTTTTTAGATTTTTTAGATAATAGATAATAGATAAAAGATAATAGATAATAGATATTTACTATATCAGGAGGAATTTATGCGGGCTGTTTTGACGCGGGTGAGCGAGGCTTCTGTGGTTGTGGACGGGGCTTGCGTTGGGGCCATTGGGCGGGGATACCTGGTTTTGCTGGGGGTCCACGCGGAGGACACGCCGGAGCAGGCTTTGAAGATGGCCGACCGGATCGCGGGGCTTCGGGTGTTTGAGGACGAGGGCGGGAAGATGAACCGCAATCTGGCCGCTGTGGGCGGCGGGGTTTTGCTGGTCAGCCAGTTCACCCTCTATGCCGACACCCGCTCCCGGCGGCCCGGGTTTACGGCGGCGGCAAGGCCGGATGTGGCCGTGCCGCTCTATGAGCAGGTCATCGCCGAGCTGCGCGGCCGGGGCTTTCCGGTGGAGACCGGCGTCTTCGGGGCGGACATGGCGGTACACAGCGTCAACGACGGCCCGGTGACGATCATACTGGAGACTTAATACGAATTGGAAAGGGAGGACCCACCCATGCTCATCAAATGCTTTTCCGTCGGCTCTTTTGAGACCAACTGCTATGTCGTCACCGACGAACAGAGCCTCCGCTGCGCGGTCATCGACCCGGGGGCGGACGCGGCGACGATCCTGGACTATCTGGAGGAAAACCGCCTCACCTGCGCCTACGTCCTGCTGACCCACGGCCACTTCGACCACACCGGCGCGGTGGAGGCCGTCCGCGCGGAGACGCTCGCGCCGCTCTATCTGCACAAGGCCGACGACGGCATCAGCATCGGCGGGCCGTTCTACCGCTTCACCGCCCCGAAGGACGCGCACTTTTTCCGGGAGGGGGACGTGATCGCCCTGGATCGGATCTCCTTCGCGGTGCTGGAGACCCCGGGCCACACCCCCGGCAGCGTGAGCCTGCTGGCCATGGAGACCGACAGCGAGGAGCGGGCATTGTTCACCGGGGACACCCTGTTCCGGGACAGCTGCGGCCGCACGGACTTCCCCGGCGGCGACCAGGCGGCCATGTTCCGCTCCCTCCGCCGCCTGGCGGAGCTGCCCGGGGACTATGAGGTGTATCCGGGGCATATGGAGTCCACCACGCTCAACCGGGAGCGGCGGGTGAATCCGTTTGTGCTATATGCGCTTGGAGGGAGGCTGTGAGACTGAAAAATGAAGGCTTAAGACTTAATAATGAATAATAGTTGTGTCGCTCCGCGACAAATGGAATGTTATCGGCGCAGCCGATTCCATCATTATTCATTTTTCAGTTTTCAGTTTTCAGTCTTCAGTCTTCAGTCCAGAAAGGAAGGATTCTTTTGAACAAAAAAGCACTCATTGTGGAAGACGACGGCAACATTGCCGAGCTGCTCCGCCTTTATCTGGAAAAGGACGGCTTCACCGTGCAGCGGGCCGCAGACGGGGGGGAGGGGCTGGCGCTTTTTCGCAGCTTTGCCCCGGACCTCGTGCTGCTGGACATCATGCTCCCGGTGCTGGACGGCTGGGGGGTGCTGCGGGAGCTGCGGCGGGCGGGGAATACGCCGGTGATCATGCTCACCGCCCGGAGCGAGACGCCGGACAAGATCTCCGGGCTGGAGATGGGGGCGGACGACTATGTGACCAAGCCCTTTGAGCCAAAGGAACTGATGGCCCGCATCCACGCGGTGCTGCGCCGGGCCGCCGAGCCGGAGGCGCGGCGGAGCCGCCGGCTGGAATACGACAAGCTGGTGGTGGACCTGGACAGCTATGAGCTGATTGTGGACGGCCGCCGGGTGGACACGCCGCCCAAGGAGCTGGAGCTGCTGTTCCACCTGGCCAGCTCCCCGAACCGGGTCTTCACCCGCAACCAGCTCCTGGACGAGGTCTGGGGCTTCGACTACTTCGGCGACAGCCGCACCGTGGATGTCCACATCAAGCGCCTGCGGGAGAAGCTGGAGGGGGTCAGCGACCGCTGGAGCGTGAAGACCGTCTGGGGCGTGGGATACAAGTTTGAGTCTTTAGACACGTAAAAAATGCGCAGTTACGTCTACAAAAACTTCGTCCTGGCGGCGGTGCTGGTCATGCTGGCTTTCACCATTCTTGGGGCCGTCTTCGTCGGCACGGGCCGCAACTACATGCTGCGGGAGCGGCGCAGCGCCCTGGACGGCAACGCCGAGGAGCTGAGCCGCCTGGCCGCCGCCTACGACCGGGAGGGGGACCTGGAGACCTGGGAATTCCGGATCACCCTCTCCGCCATGGCCCAGAGCAGCGGCAGCCACTGCTTCCTGACCGATGAAGACGGGACGGTGCTGGTCTGTTCCGAGCGGGCCATCTACTGCGCCCACATGGGCCGGAACGTGGGCGCGGCGGCCATGAAGGCCCTGCGCGCCTCCGGGCGCTACAGCGCCATGAGCCGTCTGGAGGGCTTCTATGAGACCGAGCGCATCGTCTCCGCCGCCGCCGTGCGGGATGAGCGCGGGACCGTGCTGGCCTATGTCTTCTCCACCGCCGACGTGAGCGGGGTGCTGCAAAGCTGGCAGACCTTGCTGCACATCTTCCTGATCGCCAGCTTCGGCATCATGGTCCTGCTGCTGGCCGTCAGCTATGTCTCCCTGCGCCTGGGCTCCCGCCCCCTGCGGGAGATGGCCGCCGCCGCGCTGAAATTCGCCCACGGGGACTTCTCCGCCCGGGTGGCGGTGGAGCGGGACGACGAGCTGGGGGCATTGGCCTCGGCCTTCAACCAGATGGCGGAGTCCCTGCAGCAGCAGGAACAGCGCCGGAGCGACTTTGTCGCCAACGTGGCCCACGAGCTGAAGACCCCGATGACCGCCATTTCCGGCTTTGCCGACGGGCTGATGGACGGCACCATTCCCATGGACCAGGCCAAACGCTATTTGCAGACCATCTCCGACGAGACCAAGCGCTTAAACCGCCTGGTGCGCAGTATGCTGGACCTGAGCCGGATGGAGAGCGAGGGGCCGGAGGCCCTGCGGCAGAAGAGCTTTGACCTGAGCGAGCTGCTGCTGCGGACCGCGCTGCTCTTTGAACAGAAGATCAACGCCCGGGGCCTGGACGTGGAAGCCCAGGTGCCGGAGGACCCGATGCTGGTCTACGGCGACGCGGACGCCATCAACCAGGTCATCTACAATCTGCTGGAGAACGCGGTGAAGTTCGCCGAGCCCGGCAGCGCCCTGGGCCTCAGCCTCTTCAAACAGGGGGAGAAGGCCTATGTCTCCATCCGCAACCGGGGGGAGACCATCCCGCCGGAGGAACTTGCCCGGATCTTCGACCGCTTCCACAAGACCGACCGCTCCCGCTCCGCCGACCGGGAGGGCTACGGCCTGGGGCTTTACATCGTGAAGACCATCCTGGGCCGCCACGGGGAGGACATCACCGTGACCAGCCGGGACGGCGTGACGGAGTTCGTCTTCTCCCTGACCCTTGCACAGAAATAAACCGACCGCAGACACATCCCAAGGAGGAATCCCCTATGGAACAGCCCAAGCGCAGCGCATGGTACGACCAGAGTCTCCCCGGCGGGGAGGAGCAGACCCGGAAAACCCTTCGAAAAAAGCCGGACATCGCCCTGATCGTGTTCATCCTCTTCACCCTGGCCTTCGTGACGGCCTACACCCTGAGCCACGGCTTTGCCGACTGGTTCCCCGCGCCCAAGTCCAGCAGCAGTACCATCACCGTGGTACCCGACATCCCCGGCTATCAAAGCCCGGACCTGGAGGACTACGCGGACTACCGCGACTACTTCCACGCCATCTACGGGGACCGGGACACGGGCCGGAGCGGCAGCCACCTGGGCCGGACCAGACCGGAGACCGTGCCGGAGTTTTCTCTGGAGAGCGCGAAGGGCCTGCCGGAGCTGAGCTTGCAGGAGCTGTACCGGAATTGCGCCGACAGCGTGGTGGGCGTCCGGGCCGACTTCGCCGACGAGAGCGGCTACGCCTGGGGCACCGGCATCGTCGTCAGCGCGGACGGCCTGATCCTCACCAATCAGCACGTCATCGACGGGGCCGACAGCGCCACCGTCACGCTCGCCGGCGGGGAGGAGTACGCCGCGCTGCTGGTGGGGGAGGACGTGATCACCGACATCGCCCTGCTCCAGATCCCGGCGGAGGGGCTGAGCCCCGCCCGCTTCGGGGACAGCGCGGAGCTGCAGGTGGGGGAGAGCGTGGCCGCCATCGGCAACCCCCTCAGCGACCGCTTCACCAACTCCCTGACCGACGGCATCGTCTCCGCCATCAACCGGGACGTGACCGTGGACGGGCGGCAGATGACCCTGATCCAGACCAACGCGGCCCTGAACGAGGGCAACTCCGGCGGCCCCCTGCTGAACCGCCGGGGCCAGGTGGTGGGCATCACCAACATGAAGATGGTCAACTACTACTCCGAGGTGACGGTGGAGGGCATCGGCTTCGCCATCCCCAGCACCACCGTGAAGACCGTGGTGGACCAGCTCCTGGCCCGGGGCAGCGTGGTGGGGCGGCCCGGCATCGGCATCACCGTGGTCTCCGTGACGGAGGACCTGAGCGAACGCTTCGACATCCCCCGGGGCCTCTACGTCTGCGCGGTGGAGCAGGCCAGCGACGCCTGGGCCCAGGGCGTGCGCCCGGACGACATCATCCTGAAGGTCAACGGCCTGGAGGTCCGCACCAGCAACGAGCTGATCGCCCTCCGGGACAACCTGAACGTGGGCGACAGCCTGGACGCGGTCCTCTGGCGGGACGGGCAGCAGCTCCGCATCAGCTTCCGATTGATGGACCAGAACGAGCTGTATTGAGACAAGGCCGGAGCGCAACAAACCCGCTCCGGTCCATTTTGTCCCCTTTTTGGCATACTTTATTTTATAATAATTTCTGATTGCTTTTCCACAGACCTTATGATATAATCAAAAAATACATGATTCATGTCCGGGAGAGAAAAAGGAGAACACTCATGAATTCCATTCAGGACATCTGGGACGGCATTCTGGAGCTGCTGGCGTCCAAACTGACCCCCACCTCCATCAACACCTGGTTTGACAAGTGCCAGCCCATCGAGCTGCGCAACGGCGCGCTGGTGGTCCACACCCCCAACGCCTTCAAGCGCGACATCATCCAGCAGCGCTTCTCCCAGGCGATCAAGGACGCCCTGCGGGACCTCTTCTCCAGCGACTTTGACCTGATCGTGCTGGCCGGGGACGAGCTGGCCGACTACCGGGACATCCAGCAGGAGGAGAAGAGCCTCCCGGAGATGGACGGCTACACCTTCGACAACTTCATCGTCGGCGCCAGCAACAAGTTTGCCCACGGGGCGGCCCTGGGCGTGGTGCGCAATCCCGGCAGCCGGGCCTATAACCCGCTGTTCATCTACGGCAACTCCGGCCTGGGCAAGACCCACCTGCTCCGGGCCATCGGCTCGGCCATCCACGAGAACGACCCCAAGCGGAAGATCCTCTTCGTCAAGGGCGAGGACTTCTTAAACGAGATGGTCCACTCCCTGAAAGAGGGCCGCGCCGAGGAGTTCCGCCAGAAATACCGCCAGGTGGACCTCTTCCTGATGGACGACATCCAGTTCATCGCCGGGAAGGAGAGCACCCAGGAGGAGTTTTTCCACACCTTTGAAAGCATCTACAGCGCCGGAAACCAGATCGTCCTGACCTCCGACCGCCCGCCCCGGGACATGGCCACCCTGGACGACCGGCTCCGCACCCGCTTTGAGGGCGGGCTGATGGCCGACATCCAGGCCCCGGACAAGGAGCTGCGCATCGCCATCATCCGGGACAAGGCCGGACACATGGGCCTGGAGCTCAGCAACGAGGTGGTGGCCTACATCGCCGACCGGCTGACCAGCAACATCCGCCAGATCGAGGGCGTCATCAAAAAGATCTCCGCCTACAGCGGCATGGGGGAGGACATCGACCGGGAGCTGGTGGAGAAGGCCATCAACGCCGTGATCCAGAGCGGCATCTATATGCCCACCCCGGACGACATCATCCACGAGACCGCCGTCTACTTCCAGGTCATGTCCAAGGACATCAAGGGCCAGAGCCGCCAGAAGAACATCGCCAACGCCCGCCATGTGGCCGCCTACCTGATCCGCATCCTGACCAACTATCCCCTGCAGACCATCGGCAGCTACTTAAACCGCGATCACGCCACCATCAACGCCAGCATCAAGAAGATCGAGAAGGACATGAAGACCAATCCGGAGACCTCCAACACCATCCGGGACATCACCAGCAACATCAACTCAAGAAACAGATAAGAGTTATTCCACCTTTCAACAAAGTTTTCCACATCCGACAGGGAAAAGTGGGGAAAACCGGGAAGGGCGAGGCCCCGCCGGGAAAGCTGTTGAAAAGCGCCGCGCACCGTCAACAGCCAAATTTCCAGACGGCGTCTGGACTTTTCCCACTTTTCAACAATTCTTTTCTCTAATACGACCGCTTCTAAACATAAAAAGATATCTAAGACTGCTCCATCCACCGGGACGGGGCGGCGGGAGGAGACCGACATGAAATTTACCTGTGACAGAACGCTGCTGCAAGTCGCCGTCAACACCGTTTCCAGAGCCTGCAGCGCCAGAAGCCCCATCCCGGCGCTGGAGGGCATCCTGCTGGAGGCCGGACAGCAGAACCTCAAGCTGACGGGCTACGACCTGAAGAAAGGCATCTACACCCACATGGAAGCCGGGGTGGACCAGATGGGCAGCATCATCCTCCCCGCCCGGATGTTCAGCGATATCGTCCACTCCCTGCCGGACGGGGATGTGGAGCTGAAGACCGAAAAGCTCTACACCACCATCCGCTGCGGCAGCGCGGAATTCCACATCGTCGGCTCCGACCCGACGGATTACCCGGAACTGCCCGCCATCGAGGGTCAGACCGGCATCAGCCTGCCCCAGAACCAGCTCCGCAGCATGATCCGGGAGACCATCTTCGCCGTCAGCGACAACGAGGCCCGGCCCATCTACACCGGCGAGCTCTTCGACCTCCGGGACGGCGTCCTGAACATCGTGGCCGTGGACGGCTACCGTCTGGCCATCCGCCGGGAGACCGTGGAAAACGTCAGCGCCGACAGCAGCTTCATCGTCCCCGGCAGCGCCCTCAGTGACATCGAAAAACTTTGCGGCGACAGCGACGAACCCATCCACATCCACGTGGGGGACAAGCACATCGGCTTCACCATCGGCGACACCGTGCTGATTTCCCGCCGCCTGGAAGGGGAGTTTCTCAACTACCACAAGGCCGTGCCGGATGTCTTCAACGTCCTTGTCCGCGCCGACTGCCGGGAGCTCCAGCGCACCATCGAGCGCGTCAGCCTCATCATCGACACCAAGATCAAAACCCCGCTGCGCTGCATCTTCGAGCGCGACCAACTCCGCATCGTCTGCGCCACGGCCCTGGGCCGGGCGGAGGACTTCTGCACCCTGGACGGGGACGGAAAGGGGCTGGAGATCGGCTTCAACAACCGCTATCTGCTGGATGTCCTGAAATCCGCCCCCACGGAGGATATCCGCATCTGCCTCAACTCCGGCTCCGCGCCCTG
>JAFYIF010000293.1 GCA_017538775.1 Oscillospiraceae bacterium
AGGAGGTCCGCACCTATCTGGTGATCTTCTGGCGCAGCCTCAAGCTGGCCGTGATCTCCACGGTGATCTGCCTGCTGCTGGGCTATCCGCTGGCCTACTTCATGGCCCGGGCCAGCGCCAGACGGCAGAAGCTGATGATGACCCTGATCATGATCCCCATGTGGATGAACTTCCTGATCCGCACCTACGCCTGGATGACGATCCTGCAGGACACCGGCATTCTCAATGGCTTTCTTGCCGCCCTGGGCCTGGGCCGGGTCCACATCATCGGAACGGAGAGCGCGGTGGTCATCGGCATGGTCTACGACTATCTGCCCTATATGGTCCTGCCCATCTACTCCATCATGGCAAAGATGGATCTGAAGCTGCTGGAGGCGGCCCGGGACCTGGGCTGCAACGGCCTGTCCGTGCTGCGGCGGGTCATCCTGCCCCTGAGTCTCCCCGGCGTCCTCAGCGGCGTCACCATGGTCCTGATCCCCTCGGTCAGCACCTTCTACATCTCCCAGAAGCTGGGCAACGGCAAGTTCTTCCTGATCGGCGACGCCATCGAGGGGCAGTTCGTCGCCAACAACCTGCACTTCGCTGCGGCCATGGCCTTCATCCTGATGGTGATTTTGCTGGTGGCCATGGCGCTGATGAAGCGCTTCACCAACAACCGGGTCTACGGAGGTGCCGCCCTATGAAAACCGCGTCCAAAGTCTATACGGCCCTCATCTTCGTCTTCCTCTTCGCGCCCATCGCCATTCTGCTGGTCTTCTCCTTCAACGAGGCCAAGAGCCTGTCCGTCTTCTCCGGCTTCTCGCTGAAATGGTACACCGAGCTCTTCCACGACGACGCCACGCTGCAGAGCGTCCGCAACACCCTGCTGCTGGCCGTGGCCGCCATGGTGATCTCCACGGTCATGGGCACGGCGGCCTCCGTGGGCATCCAGCGGCTGCGCTCCCGCTGGCTGCGCACCGCCCTGAACACCGCCACCGACATCCCGATGACCAACCCGGACATCATCACCGGCATCTCCCTGATGCTGATGTTCGTCTTCGCCGGACGGCTCTTCGGCCTGGCCAACTCCCTGAGCTTCTGGACCATGCTGATCGCCCATGTCACCTTCTGTCTGCCCTACGTCATCCTGCAGGTCCTCCCCCGGCTGCGGCAGATGGACCCCAGTTTGCCGGAGGCGGCCATGGACCTGGGCTGCACCCCGCTGCGGGCCTTCTTCAAGGTCACGGTGCCGGAGATCATGCCCGGCGTCCTCACCGGGGCCATCATGGCCTTCACGATGAGTCTGGACGACTTCGTCATCAGCTACTTCACCGCCGGCGCGGGCTTCCAGACTTTGCCCATCCGCATCTACAACATGACGAAAAAGACCGTCACCCCCAAGATGTACGCGCTGGCGACCATCATCTTCTTTGTGATTCTGGCGCTGCTGCTGATCTCCAACCTGACGGACCGGGATGAGAAAAAGAAATGAATACTGAAAGCTGAAAACTTATTTAAGTCTTAATTCTTCAGTTTTCAGGAATTAACAATCATTTTTATAAAGGAAAGGAAAGAC
>JAFYIF010000294.1 GCA_017538775.1 Oscillospiraceae bacterium
CAGGTAGATGCGCTTGGCCAGCACCCGGAAGCGGGGCAGCTGGTCCCGGGGAATGCCGGAGAGCCCCAGCTTCCTGGCCTCCAGATGGACGCTGAGGAAGATGCCGCCGAAGTACAGCACGGCGGGCAGAATGGCCCAGAGGGCGATCTGGCCGTACTTCTGTCCGGTGTTCTCGGCCATCAGGAAGGCCGCCGCGCCCATGATGGGGGGCATGATCTGGCCGCCGGTGCTGGCCGCCGCCTCCACCGCGGCGGAGAACTCCGGGCGGTAGCCGGTCTTCTTCATCATCGGGATGGTGACGGAGCCGGTGGTGACGGTGTTGCCCACGCTGCTGCCGCTGACCATGCCGCAGAGGGCGGAGGAGATGACCGCGACCTTGGCCGGGCCGCCGGAGGAGGCCCCCGCCAGGGAGTTGGCCATGTCGATGAAGAAACTGGCGATGCCGGTGCGTTCCAGGAACGCGCCGAAGATGATGAAGACCGCGATGAATTTCAGACAGACCTGAATGGGCGTGGCCATGACGCCGCCGGTGGTGTAAAACAGGGTGTAGACCACCCGGGCCAGCACCTGGGAGAAGGTCCGGTCCGGCTGACTGAGCAGGTTGACGAAGGTGTAGATCAGCAGCGCCCCGGCCACGCAGAGGATGGGCAGCCCGACGCAGCGGCGGCACAGCTCGGCCAGGGCCAGCACGCCGATCACGCCCAGGGCGATGGTGAAGGGCGTCAGCTTGCTGGCGCTGGTGTAGACCGTGACGAACGCGGTGTAGTTGAAGCGGAAGTAAAAGAACGCGCCCGCGCCCAGCAGCATGATGACGATGTCATACCAGGGCATGGAGTTGGGGCGCACATGGTGCTTGCGGAGCGGGTAGGTGAGATAGCCCATCAGCAGAATCAGCCCCAGGAAGGTGCTGAGACGCACGGGCAGATCCTCCGTGGAGAACAGCGTGGACCAGATGCAGTAGACGGAGAAGGCGCTCATGACATAGCGGATGACCCGGGCGGGGATGCCCGTCCAGACCCGTGTGGCGCTCTCCCGGTCAAATTGCCGCAGGATGTCCTCGCCGCCGGTCGGCAGTTCCGGTGTGGCAGGTTGTTTGGTTCCCATCTGGGGCCTCCTGACGTATTAGAATAAGATGTGCATCCCATCCCCCCGAAGGGGGAAGGGATGCGTCATGGCGTAGGGGGAGGGGGGATGCTGCCGCGTCAATAGGTGGAGGCGGGGATGGTGACGGCGCTGTAGAAGGGGCTGGAGGCCAGCAGCGCGTCGGTGTGCTCCCCGTCCAGGCTGACCAGATAGACGCTGTTGCCGGCGGCCAGGTCGGTGATGGCGGGGGTGGGAGCGCCGGCCACGATGAAGGCCGCGTCGATCTTGCCGTCCTTCAGGCTGTCGGCGGAGTCGCCGAAGCTCTGGTAGACGGGGCTGATGTCGCTTTCCGTGAGGCCGTAAGCGCCCAGCACGTCAATGGCGTTGAAGTAGACGCCGCTGCCCACCGCGCCGATGGAGACGGTCTTGCCCGCCAGGTCGGCCACCGTGGAGATGGAGGACTTGGTGGTGACGATCTGGACCTGCTCCATGTACAGGGCGGCCACCACGGAGAAGCCGGTGACGGCCTCGTCGAACAGGCGCTCGCCGTGATAGGCATAGCTCAGCACGTCGCTCTGGGCGAAGCCGACCTGCACGTCGCCGTTGCTCATGTCCTCGATGTTGGCCTTGCTGCCGCCGGAGGTGACGGCGGTGACGGTGAAGTCGTTGTTGTTGGAGATGAAGGAAGCCAGCACGCCGCCGAAGCCGTAGTAGGTGCCGGTCTCGCCGCCGGTGCCGAAGGTCAGGTTGGCCACAGCGCCTTCGCCCGCGCCGGCCTTGACCTCAGCCACGTCCAGGCCTTTCTCGGCGAAGTAGCGCGCCGCGCCGGGGTGATAGGGCACGCTGGAGACGGAGGCGGCAAAGGCCAGATCCAGCTCCGCACCCTTGGCGTGCTGGTCGGCGATGGCGGCCTGATTCTCGAAGATGCTGGAGACGAAGTTGTAGATCTCCTCCTCGGCCACGTCGTCTCTGGCGATGATGACCGCGCCCACCGCCACGGTGGCGGTGTCGGACTTGGCCGCGGGGGCCGCTTCGCCGCTGTCCGGGACATTGCTCTCTCCGCCCTGGGCGGCGGGAGATGCGCCGCAGGCGGCGAGGGAGAGGGCCAGCGCCAGAGCCAGCGCCAGTGCAAGCAGTTTCTTCATGGTGGTTCCTCCTGTTGTGAAATAAGTATCGCACACAGGCGCGAGCTGTGTGCCTTGCAGTAACGCGGCTATTTTATCCGAACTACGCCCGTTTGTCAAGGAATGGTGCAGGATTCTGTCGTGTTTCTTGCGGATGCTTTCATAGAAAGGAAGAAAAAAGCCGCCCGGACGGCGTCGTCCGGGCGGGGGAGCGGGATGCTTCAGGTCAAAAGGCAGCTCAGCAGCGTGAGGATGGGCAAACCGCCCTGCATCAGCAGGATCTTGGGGCTGCTGCTGACGGCTCCGTAGGCGGCTACGCCCACGATGTAGCACATGAGCGCCGCCACCGCCGGTTTGCTGTCGAAGGCAAAGACGGCCACCAGGATCAGCACGGCCAGCAGACCATTGTAGACCCCCTGGTTTTTGAACAGGGTGCTGACGGACTTGCGCTGCAATTCCTCCCGGCTCATGCCGAAGACGCGGCTGGTGCGTTCCGAGGTCGTGGCGAAGGTCTCCAGATACAGGATGTAGAAGAACTCCAGCGCCACCAGCAGTGCGCACACCTTTGTAAGAACGGACATGGTTTTTCCTCCTTATCTTATCCGTATGGTTTGACAGGATCACGCGAGAATTTTTCAGAAAAAGACAAAAAAAGCTATTTCCTTCTGCGGATTTTTGTGGTAAACTGACAGGGAAACAGGGCCCCAACACTTTCATCGACGGAGGGAAGCAAAATGAACGAATTTTTGCCTGCGGTTTTTTTCGATCCCAACTACTACACCGCGCTGTTCACCGACGCCATGGAGGCGCAGCGCCAGCACATGGAGCAGCAGCAGACGGTCTCGCAGATGGTCAAAGCGGTCACCGACTACTTTGAAGCTTTCCGCAAGCTGATGCCCGGCTACCAGCAGTTCGCGCTCCAGACCAGCTTCATGACCTTCATGCAGCAGGCGGCGATCACGAAGTGGGAGATCTGAACCGCTGAGACCAAGTGGGGCAGACTCCGCTCCCTGCGCCATCCGGCAGGGGAGCGGGTCTGCCCTTTTCCACTGGCTTCAAAGGGACGGATTCACATGGACCATCACGTGCTTGACCTTCGGGAAGGCCGCCTCCACCTCGTCGTGGAGCTGCTCGGCAATCTCGTGGGCCCGCACCAGAGACAGCCGTCCGTCCACCGCGATTTCCACCTCGATATAGATCCGGTTGCCGAAGGTCCGGGTCAGGAGGCTGTCCAGGCTGCGCACGTCCGGGTGGGCCAGGATGCAGCTGCGGATGGCCGCCTCCGTCTCCTCGTCGCAGCTGTGGTCCACCATCTTGTCCATGGCGTCCCGGAAGATGTCCAGGGCCGCCTTGACGATGAAGGCACAGATCACCACGCTGGCCAGGGGGTCCAGGATGGGCAGCCCCAGCCGCGCCCCGGCTATGCCCACCAGCGCGCCCACGGAGGAAAAGGCGTCGGAGCGGTGGTGCCAGGCGTCCGCCATCAGGGCGGGGGAGTCCAGGGCCCGGGCATAGCGCCGGGTGTACCAGAACATCCCCTCCTTGACGGCGATGGAGACCAGCGCCGCGGCCAGGGCCGCCAGACCGGGCACGGTCAGCTCCGCGCTCTGGCCGCGGACGATGGTCTGCAGGCCCCCGTAGCCGATGAACAGCCCGGTGATGAGCAGCACCACGGCCAGGATCACCGCCGCGACGCACTCCAGGCGCTCGTGTCCGTAGGGGTGCTCCCGGTCGGAGTCCCGGGCGGACAGGCGCATCCCGATCATCACCACCACCGTGCTGAACACGTCGGAGCAGGAGTGGACCGCGTCGGAGACCATCGCGCCGGAGTGGGCCAGCAGCCCACACAGCAGCTTGAGCAGGCTCAGCAGCACATTTGCCAGAATGCTGACCCACGAGACGCGCATGGCCGCACGGGATTGATCTTCCATCGGCATTCCTCCCCTGTCAATAGCCCCCCGCCCAGGGCGGGGGAGATGAAGCATTCTATGTCAGCTTTCTCCATCATAGTCCATCGACCGCGAAAAATCAAGCGCTTGACAAGGCCGGGACAAAGGCACTATAGTAACAGGGAGAGAAGGGAACAAACTACCGCAATCGACCCGGGTCGGGAGGGATGAGCACATGATCCACGCGCTGCGCAACAAGCTTTGGGAGGCCACGGTCTCCATCCTGCCCATCGCGCTCATCGTCCTGGCCATCTCCTTCACCCCCCTGGCGGAGCTGAGCGACCGGGAGCTGGGGGTCTTTTTGCTGTCCTCCCTGCTGCTGATCCTGGGCATCGCGCTCTTCAACCTGGGGGCGGACCTGGCTATGACCCCCATGGGGGAACACACCGGGGAGGGCCTGACCCAGTCCAACCGCCCCGTGTTGCTGTTGGGCGCGGCCTTCGTCCTGGGCCTGCTCATCACCGTGGCCGAGCCGGACCTCTCGGTGCTGGCCGGACAGGTCCGCGCCGTCCTGGACGGGACGCTGCTGGTCTTCACCGTGGGCGTGGGCGTGGGGCTGTTTCTGCTGCTGGCGGTGCTGAAGATCCTCTTCCGGAAGGAACTGTCCTCCCTGCTGCTGTTTTTCTATCTGCTGCTGTTCGCCGTCGCCGCCCTGCTGCTGGAGACCGGGCGGGGCAGTTTCCTGCCCATGGCCTTCGACTCCGGCGGCGTCACCACCGGCCCCATCACCGTGCCCTTCCTGATGGCCCTGGGGGTGGGCATCGCGATGACCGTGGGCGGCCGGGACGCCCACTGCAACAGCTTCGGCCTCATCGCCCTGTGCTCCGTGGGCCCGGTGCTGGCGGTGCTGTTGCTCAGTCTGGCCGCCCGGGGGGAGATGCTGTACGCCCTCCCGGACTATTCTTTGGAAGCCCACCTGGGGTCCGCCCTCTGGGAGACGCTGCTGGAGGTCATGGCCGATGTGGGCCGCTCCCTGTTGCTGATCGCCCTGGTGTTCGCTCTGCTGCAGGTCACGGTGCTGCGCCTGCCCCGGCGGAAGCTGCTGCAGCTGTCCGTGGGCGCGGTCTACACCTTCCTGGGCCTGGTCATTTTCCTGACCGCCGCGACCGTGGGCTTCATGCCCGTGGGCTTCCGCCTGGGCCTCCAGCTGGCCGCGGGCAGCGAGACGGCCCTGGTGATTTTGGGCTTCGTCATCGGCATGGTGGTGGTGCTGGCGGAACCGGCGGTCCATGTGCTGAACGTGCAGGTGGAGGACATCACCTCCGGTGAGGTGACGAAAGCGCAGATGACCGTCGCCCTCAGCGTGGGCGTGGGCGTCTCCATCGGCCTGTCCCTGCTGCGCATCCAGCTGGGCTTTTCCCTGCTCTACTATCTGATCCCCGGCTATCTCATCAGCCTGGGCCTCTCCTTCTTCGTCCCCCGGCTCTATACGGCCATCGCCTTCGACTCCGGCGGCGTGGCCAGCGGGCCGCTGACCAGCAGCTTCATCCTGCCCATGGCCATCGGCGCCTGCGTCACCCTCCGGGGGGAGCAGGAGGTGCTGTCCAGCGCCTTCGGCATCGTCTCCATGGTGGCGATGACGCCCCTCATCACCATCCAGGCCCTGGGCTTCCGGGCGGTGCTGGCCGCCCACGTCCGGCGGCGGCGGGCCATGCGGCGCATCCTCTCCGCCGACGACGCCCAGATCATCTACTTTGAATACTGAAAGGGGGGCGTTTGTCATGGCGATCCCGTTTTTGCAGCGCGGCGGCGCGCCGGAGCCGGGGAGCCCGCAGCTGGCCCCCGGGCGGCTGGAGCTGGTCATCACCATCGTGGAAAAGGGGAAGGCCGGCTTTTACGCGGACCTGATCCAGGGCTTCGAGGCGAACATGCAGCTCATCCTGCCAGCCAAGGGCACCGCCAGCCTGGCCCTGCTGCAACTGCTGGGCCTGTCGGACTACGAGCAGGCGGCCATCCTCAGCGTCGTCCGCTATGAGCGGCTGGAGACGCTGATGGAGACCCTGGAGCAGAAGTTCCGCTCCATCAAAGGCGGGAAGGGCGTGTCCATGGCGATCCCCTTTTCCAGTCTGATCGGCACGGCCATCTACGGCTTTCTCAGCAACGACAAACGCACCGTCAGGGGGGAGCAGCATGAACGAGCGAACGCATGAGCTGATCATCTGCATCATCAACTCCGGCTTTTCGGAGACCGTTATGGACGCGGCGCGGGAGGCGGGAGCCACCGGCGGCACCATCCTGCGGGGCCGCGGCACCGCCAACCAGGAGGCGGAGGCCTTTTTCCACATCACGATCCAGCCGGAGAAGGAGCTGGTGCTGATTTTGGTCCGCACGGAGATCCGGGACGCCATCCTCCGCGCCATCTACCACGCCGCCGGTCTGGGCACGGCGGGGCAGGGCATCGCCTTTTCCCTCCCGGTGGACAGCACCGCCGGACTCCCCGGCAGCCCCAGCGCGCCGGGGCGCTGAACAGCGCACCTGACGCCGGGA
>JAFYIF010000025.1 GCA_017538775.1 Oscillospiraceae bacterium
GCCGTCTCGGCGGCTGGCCCCGCTGGGCTGTGAGCTCCGCCAGAGCGGCCCGGCGCAGCTCGTTGACGGCGGCGGCGGGGAGGTAGAGTCCCGGGTCGATGACGCCGGTGACCTCCCGGCAGCGGTAGGGGGTGCCGCCGGTTTTATAAAGCTGGGCGCTGACGCTCTCCCGGCTGACGGCGGCGTTCTGGGCCGGGGCCGGTTCCGGGCCCAGCACGGTGGCCGCGTGGCCCGCGTCGTCCGTGGCGGTGAGGGTCACGGGCCTGGCCCGGCGCAGGTCGATGGTGAAGTCCACGCTCACCCGCCGCCGCTCCCCGGCGGAGTAGGCCCGGCGGGCCTCGGTGAACATCCGCTCGGCCTCCGGGTCGGATTCGCCCCGGGTGCCGGTCATGTCCCGCTTCTCGCCGGTGTAATAGCCGTCGGTGAAGCCGTCCCGGCTGAAGGCCAGGCGCAGCCGCTCCATGTCCCGATCCGTGGGCTCCAGGCCCTCGTGGATCACCCGGTCATAGATCTCCGTCACCACGGCCACATATTCGGGCCGCTTCATCCGGCCCTCGATCTTCACGCACTTTACGCCCATCTCGTCCAGTTCCCGGAGATAGGGCAGCAGGCAGTTGTCTTTCAGGCTCAGGGGGTAGGCGTCGCTCTTGCGGCCAAAGGAATAGGCCATGCGGCAGGGCTGGGCGCAGCGCCCCCGGTTCCCGCTGCGGCGGCCGATCAGGGAGGACATGTAGCACTGTCCGCTGTGGCAGAAGCACAGCGCCCCGTGGACGAAGACCTCCAGCTCCACCGGGGAGTGGGCGGCCAGGAAGCGGATCTGGTCCCGGTTCAGCTCCCGGGCCAGCACCACCCGCCGCATCCCCAGCTGGGCGGCGGCGTGGACCCCGGCCAGGTTGTGGACGCTCATCTGGGTGCTGGCGTGGAGGGGCAGGTCCGGGCAGACGCTGCGCAGCACCCGGGCCGCGCCCAGGTCCTGCACCAGCACCGCGTCCGCCCCGGCGCGGGAGACGAAGTCCCCCAGCTCCGCCACCGCCTCCAGCTCCCGGTCCAGGGCCAGGGTGTTCATGGCCACATAGACCTTGCAGCCGCGGGCATGGCAATAGCGCACCGCGTCCTGAAACTCGCGGCGGGTGAAATTTTTCGCGCCCCGGCGGGCGTTGAACTCCTCCAGACCCAGATAAATGGCGTCCGCGCCGTTCTGCACGGCGGCCACCACAGTTTCCGGGCTCCCGGCGGGGGAAAGCAGCTCCAGCATATGGTTCTCCCATTCATGTCCGCACGTTTCTGTGCGGACGGAATGCTTTATTATAACACAGGGCCGGGACTTGATTCAAGCGCAATTTCTATGTTATACTGCGGGGGTCAACACAAGATGTAAAGTGGGGTGAAGCGGCCATGGCGGAACAGTATCTCCCGCTGCCGCTGTCGGATGTGGACCGGCTCCTGGCGGCGGCGGACGGCAACGCGGCGCTGCTGTGGCTGCATGTCCAGCGCGCCGGGGCCTTCTCCCTGGGCCGGGCGGCCCGGGAGCTGAAATGCACGGAGACGGAGCTGCTGGCCGCCGCCGCGGTCCTCCGGGGCCTGGGTCTGCTGCGGGAGCCGCCGGAGAACACCGAGCCCCCGGAATACTCCGCCGAGGACCTGGCCCGCCGGGCCGCCGCAGACCCCAGCTATCGGGCGGCGGTGGCGGAGACGGAACAGGCCCTGGGCCGCGTCCTGAACGCCAACGACCTGCGGCTGCTCTACGCGATCTTCGACTTCTGGGGCCTGCCGCCGGACGTGATCATGCTGCTGGTCCACTACTGCGTGGAGAAATACCAGGCCCGCTACGGCCCGGGCCGGACGCCCACCATGCGCTATGTGGAGCGGGAGGCCCGCTTCTGGAGCGGCTGCGAGGTCCACAGCCTGGACGACGCGGAACAGCTCATCGCCCGGGAGCGGGAGCGGGAGCGGCGCAGCGGCCAGCTCAAGGAGGCCCTGCAGATCCGGGGCCGGGAGCTGACGAAGACCGAGCGGGAGTACATCGAGCGCTGGAGCGGCATGGGTTTTTCCCCGGAGGCCGTGGCCCTGGCCTACGACCAGACGGTGCTGGCCACCGGGCGGCTCACCTGGCGCTATCTGGACAAGGTGCTGCAAAGCTGGCAGGAGCGGGGCCTGCTGCGCCCGGAGGACATCGAGGCCGCCCTGGGCCGCCGGAGCGCGGGGCAGAGCGCCGCCTTCCCGGCCCGCAGCGAGGAGGAGAAGATCGAGGCCATGCGCCGGATGCTGGCGCACGGGAAGGAGAGGCGAAATGGCACTTGACGGAAAGCTGCTGGCCCGGGCCAGGGAGCGCCTGGCGCAGCGCCGGAGCGAAAACCAGCGGGAGTCGGAGCGGCGGCGGCGGGAGATCTACGCCCGCGTCCCGGCCCTTCGGGAGCTGGACGCGGCCTATCACGCCCTGCTGCGGGACTACATCGCCCTGGTGGGCACCGGCGGGGAGCAGGAAGCCCGCCTCCGGGAGACCGACCGCCGGGCCGAGGAACTCATGGCCCGGAAAGCGGAACTGCTGCGGGCCAACGGCTATCCCGCCGAGGCCCTGGACGGGGTGTACGGCTGCCCCCGCTGTCAGGACCTGGGCTATCTCCCCGGCGGGCGGATGTGTTCCTGTCTGCGGGCGCTGTACGAGGCCGAGCGGGCCGGGGAGCAGAGCCGCCTGTCCGAGGCCGGGGACCGGGGCTTCGACGCCTTTGATCTGGGCTGTTATGAAGGGAAGGACCGGGACGTGATGGAGCTGACCCTCTCCACCGCCCGGCAGTTCGTCCGGGACTTCGCCGCCGACTCCCCGAATCTGCTGTTCCAGGGGGGCACCGGGCTGGGCAAGACCCTGCTGGGCCGCTGCGTGGCCGCAGCCGTGGCGAAGGCGGGCTTCTCCGTGGCCTTTGAGACGGCCCAAAGCGCCTTTTCCGCCTTTGAGGAACAGCGCTTTTCCAGAGACCCGGACCTGTCCGCCGCCGCCGGGGAGCGGGTGCGGCACATGCTGGACTGCGAGCTGCTGGTGCTGGACGACCTGGGCACGGAGATGAGCACCGCCTTCACCCAGAGCGCCCTGTATCAGATCGTGGACAGCCGCCTGAACGCCGGGCGGAAGACCGTCCTCATCACCAACCTGACGGACGCGGAGCTGGCGGCCCGCTATCTGCCCCAGACCGTCTCCCGCATCGCCGGGGAGTACGACACGCTGGTGTTCCGGGGCCGGGACATCCGCGCCGTCCGCCGGGAACGGCGCTACCGCTGAAAGGGGGGTTCGCGGATGCAAAGCGACTTTTTTGCCTATCTCTCCCGGATGAAATACATCGCCCGCTGGAGCCTGATGCGCGCCACGGAGACCGAGAACGTCCAGGAGCACAGCCATATGACCGCAGTGCTGGCCCACGCCCTGGGCCTGCTGCGGACGGAGGTCTTCGGCGGCACCTGCGACCCGGAGCACCTGGCCGCCATCGCCCTGCTGCACGACGCGGCGGAGATCTTCACCAGCGACCTGCCCACCCCCATCAAATACCGCAGCGCCGGGCTGCGCCGGGCCTACGACGAGGTGGAGGCCAGCGCCGTGGCAAGGCTGCTGGCGGAGCTGCCGGAGCCCCTGCGCCCGGCCTACCGGCGGCTGTTTGAGGCCCACGCGGACAGCGCGGAGTACGAGCTGGTCCGGGCCGCCGACAAGCTCAGCGCCTACATCAAATGCGTGGAGGAACGCCGGGCGGGCAACCGGGAGTTCCTCACCGCCGAACAGTCCACCCTGCGCCGCCTCCGGGACATGGCGCTGCCGGAGGTGGACTATTTTCTGGAACACTTCATGCCCGGTTTCGAGAAAAACCTGGACGAACTGGGCACGCTGGACTGAGAGGGAGAAGACATGCTGCAAGAGAAACTGGACCGGATCAACGAGCTGGCAAGGCTGAAAAAACAGCGCATCCTCAGCCCCGACGAGGCCGCCGAACAGGCCGCGCTGCGGAAAGAATACCTGGAAGAGTGGCGCCGCGGGGCCATTCAGGTGCTGGAGAACACCTGGATCGTGGACGAGCAGGGCAACAAACGGAAGCTGCAGCCAAAACGCCCCGGCGGGAATTGAGCGGAGCACGGGAGGCACGGGAGGCATGAAGGTCTATACCATCATCGGCGGCGTGAACGGCGTCGGCAAAAGCAGCCTGACCGGCGTGCTGCGGACCCTGCTGCGGGACCTGGGCCGGATCATCGACGTGGACGAACTCACGGCCCGGGGCGGGCTCTCCCCCCTGGAGGGCGGCAAGGAGGCCCTGCGGCGCATCCGGCAATGTCTGGACAAGGGCGTCTGCTTCACCCAGGAGTCCACCCTCAGCGGCTTCCGGACTGAAAAGACCGCAGCGGAGGCTCTGGAGCGCGGCTATGCCATCCGCCTGTTCTATGTGGGCCTGGACAGCCCCGAGGAGTGCCTGGAGCGCATCGAAAACCGCGTCCGCCACGGCGGGCACAGCATCCCGGAGCCGGACGTGCTCCGCCGCTTCGCCGGACGCTGGGATGCGCTGGGCAGGATCCTCCCCTTCTGCTCGGAGGCGCACTTCTTCGACAACAACAACGGCTTCGCGGAGGTGGCGGAATACCGCAACGGGGAACTGCTGCTGAAGGGCAGCTATCGCCCCCGCTGGGCGGTCGAATTGGAGGAGTATTTGTCCGAAACACCCTGAGAAGACA
>JAFYIF010000026.1 GCA_017538775.1 Oscillospiraceae bacterium
CCGGCTCAGGGCGGTGAGGATGGACTCCTGCACCGGGGACACGTCCTGGTACTCGTCCACCAGAATCTCCACGAAGCGCTCCGCCGTCTCCCGGGCCAGGGCCGTCCGCTCCCCGGTCTCGCCGTCCCGCAGCAAGCGCAGGGCCCCGTGCTCCAGGTCCGCGTAGTCCAGGCCGCCCCGCCGCAGCTTCTCGGCGGAGAAGGCCGCGTCCAGCTCCAGCGTCAGGTCCAGCAGCCGCTCCATGGCCGGGGCCAGGGCGCGCAGCTCGCCGAGCAGGGCTTCCGAGCGTTCGTCAAACAGCGCTTCCAGCTCCCCGCAGGCTTTTTTGCAGCCGTTCCAGACGGCTTGCATCCGCTCCTTCAGGGGAAGGTTTTCATAGTTCCGCAACTGACCCAGCTTGGGGAAGCGGACCCGGCAGGCGGCGGCGGTGCTGTCCCATCCCTGTGATATGCACGCCAGAAGCGTCCGGAGCTGCGCCGTGACTTCGGCAAAGCGGCTGGCGTAGTTCTCCTGAATGGCCGGGTCGGCGGCCTCCATCTCGTCGATGGCCGCCTCCAGGCTATGCAGCCAGTGGCTGACCCGGCGGCGGGCCTCGGCCAGCAGCTCCCGGCCCCAGGGGGTCTCCCCCGCGTCCGTGAGGCCCTCGGCGTAGAAGGCGCGGCGCTGGGTCTCCGCCCAGCGCCGGGGCTGGGGCTGGCTGCGGAGCTTGTCGTGGAGCTGGAGCACCGCCAGCTCCAGCAGCCTGTCGTCCGTCCCCGCCCCGACGGTGTCCACCAGCTGCCGGAAGGCGGGGTCTGCCTCCAGGCTGTCATAGCGCCCGTCCAGCAGCTTTGTCAGCACGTTCCGGCGCAGGGTCTCCGCCCGCTCCTCCTCCAGCACCGTGAAGCGGGGGGGCAGGCCCAGGGCGTGACAGTTCTCCCGCAGCAGCGATGCGCAGAAGCTGTGGATCGTGCCGATGGGGGCGCGGGAGACCAGAAACTGCTGCCGCCGCAGGCGCTTGTCCTCCGGATTGGCGCTCAGGCGGCTGCTCAGGGTCTGGGTGATCCGATCCTGCAGCTCCGCCGCCGCCGCCCGGGTGTAGGTGATGACCAGAAAGCGGTCGATGTCCGCCGGGTTTTTCGGGTCGGTGACGTAGGCCGCCAGCCGCTCCGTCAGCACCCGCGTTTTGCCGCTGCCCGCCGCGGCGGAGACCAGCACGGCCCCGTCCCGGTCGGTGATGGCGCGCATTTGCGCCGGGGTGAAGTCAAAGCCCATGCTCCGCGCTCCCTTCCTCCAGCTTTTGCCAGACTTCTTCCGTCCTCATGCTGACCAGATTCCGCCGCTTGTCGCGGCTCTCATCAAAATGGCAGGCCTCCGCCCAGTCGCAGTAGCGACAGGCGTTGTCCAACTGGCTGCGAAACCAGGGGTCCGCTTCGATGCTGCCCCGCT
This sequence comes from Oscillospiraceae bacterium, assembly GCA_017538775.1. GTDB lineage: Bacteria > Bacillota > Clostridia > Oscillospirales > Oscillospiraceae > RGIG7114. The sequence goes on from JAFYIF010000026.1 coordinate 1,429, forward strand.
GGAGCGAAGCGGCCAGGGCGCGGAGGGTCTTGTCCACATGGCGGCTGAGGATGCCCAGCCGCTCCGCGCTGGCCAGGGAGCCCTCGTCCAGCCGGTTGAACTTCACCGGGAGATAGCGGGGTTTGTCCCCGTGCTCCATGGCCTCCAGCACCGCCGGATCGTTCAGCAGCAGCCCGCTGCGGTGCAGTTGTTTCGCCTTTTCCTCCAGGATCTTCTCCGGCGTCAGGCGGCTTCCGCTCTGGAGCAGCGTGTCCCGGGCCGGGACGTACAGCACCCCGGCGGGGACGATCTCGCTGCCGTAGCGCGCCGCCCCTTCCCGCTCCAGGGCGAAGAGGTAGAGCAGCATCTGCAGGCCCATGCCGTACCACACGTCGGAGAGGGAGAACTTCTTGTTTCCGGTCTTGTAGTCCACCACCCGCAGGTACAGCTTCCCGTCGTGGCTCCAGCCGTCCACCCGGTCCGCCACGCCGGTCAGCACCAGGCAGTCCTCCCCCTCGCCCAGTTCCAGCGGGGGAAAGGCCGACCGGTCCCCGAAGTTCAGCTCAAAGTCCAGGGGCACGAAGTCGCTGCGGCGCAGCTCCTCGGCCATGTCGCCGACGATGGCCCGCACCTCCCGGATCAGCCGCCGAAAGAGGTAGACGAAGCGGGCGTTCTTCTGGCGGAAGTCGAAGAGTTTTTCGTGGATGTAGCGGGCCACGTGCGCGTCGCAGAGGGCCTCCACCTCCGAGCGCTCCACCGCCGCGAAGCCGCCCCGGGCCTGCACGTCCCGGGCCACGTGCTCCAGGATGTCGTGGAGGAAGCTGCCCTTCTCCGGGGCCTGGAAGCCCGCCGGCTGGCGGGGTCTCGCCTTCAGGCCGTAGCGCATGAAAAAGGCGAAGGCGCAGTCGTTGAGCTTTTCCACCTTGCTGGCGCTCAGGCGCGGGCGGGGGCCGTAGAGGGCGCGGACCGCCCGGCGGGACAGGCTGCCCCGGCCCAGCTTCGCCGCGATCTCCAGCCGCCGCAGAGTCTCGCCCCCGCCCCGGGCCTCAAACCAGCGCCGGGCGGCCCGGTGGAGTTCCCCCGCCGTCTCCCGCCCGGCCATGGCCGCCAGCTCCCGGGCCGGGCCGGTGGCCCAGCTCCGGCAGGCGCTCAGGTCCACCGGCTCCAGGGGCAGGGAGAAGATGTCCGCGCAGCGGCGCAGGACGAAGCTGGTGGCGCTCTGGCCCGACTCGCCGCCCGCGCTGCAATAGCTCAGGCAGAGGCTGTCGGAGGGCAGGGTCAGGCAGTTGTAGATCAGCGCGAACTCCCGGCGCAGCCGCCCCTCCGCCGTATCCCCCAGTTCCAGGCCCACGGCGTTCAGGGCCTCCCGGTCCCGGTCGGAAAACAGGCCGCCGGGGACCTCGCTGCGGGGCAGGGTCTCGCTGTCGCAGCCCAGCACCAGCAGGTGCTTCACATGGCGGCTGCGCACCCGCTCCATGTCCCCCGCCGTCACCTTGTCCAGGGACAGGGGGATGCTGCCCACGTCGTAGGCGGAGAGCACCAGGGCGAAGAGCGCGCCGAAGTCCTCCTGTCCCATCTCTGTGTCAGCCAGAATCGCCACGCACTGTTGCAGCGCGCCGGTCACGATGTCCCAGAGCTGGGCGTACTCCGCCGCCTCCTGGGCCATGCCCAAGTCTTCCAGCTCCGTGGCCCGGCGTTCCAGCTGCTCTGGCAGGGCCAGGGCCTCGAAGTAGTCCGCCAGGGCCTGGGCCTGCTGC
>JAFYIF010000295.1 GCA_017538775.1 Oscillospiraceae bacterium
GTTGGCGTTTGCCGGGTTTCTTTTGAAGATAGCAGGGCGCGCGGCAAAGCGGGTTTGGCTTTGCTGCGCGCCTTTTTTGCTTCCTTTTTGCTTCCGATTATCGCTTCCGTTTTTTTGCTTCCGTTTTTTCCGTCCGGGATGGGACTGATTTGGGGACTTGGCTTTTCTGCCCTCAGGCGCTGGCGGAGAAGCTGAAGCTCATGCCGCTGAAATAGCTGAGGGGGTTCACGTTTGCGCCGTTGACGCGGACTTCGAAGTGGCAGTGGGGGCCGTTGGACAGGCCGGTGGAGCCCACATAGCCGATTTGCTGGCCCGCGTACACCGACTGGCCCACGGAGACGATGGGGCGGGAGTTCATGTGGGCGTAGAGGGTGGTGGTGCCGTTGGAGTGGTAGATCACGCAGTAGTTGCCGTAGGAGCTGTTGTAGGTGGAAACCTGCACCGTGCCGCCCGCCGCCGCGTAGATGGGCGTGCCGTAGCTGGCGGCGATGTCCACGCCCGCGTGGTATTTCTGGGTGCCCAGGATCGGGTGGATGCGGTAGCCGAAGCGGGAGGTGATGTAGTTGCTGGAGGGGACCGGCCAGCTGAAATAGCCGTAGCTGCCGCCGCCGGTGCTCCAGCCGCCTCCGCTGCCGGTGGTGATCCCGCCGCCGGAGCTGGTGCCGCCGCCCGTGGTGGTTCCGCCGCCGGTGCTCGTGCCGCCGCCCGTGGTCGTGCCGCCGGTCGTACCGCCGGAACCGGACGTGCCCTGGCTGGCTGCGGCCTGAGCGCGGCGGGCCTCCTCTGCGGCGCGGCGCTGGGCCTCCAGATAGGCCTGTCTGGCCCGCTCCTCGGCCTCCTGCTGTCGGCGCAGCTCCTCCACCTTCTGGTCGATCTGGTTCTGGATGGCCACCTCTTCGGCGGCCTTGGCGTTGTAGGCGGCCTCATAGTCGGACAGGTCGTCCTCCAACTGGTTGATGACGAGCTGGGCGTATTCCAGCATTTCCTCCAGCTCGGCGCGCTGCGCTTCCAGTTCGGTGCGCTTTTCCCGCTGCTGCTCCTGGACCTGCTCGTACTCGGCCTTCACCGCCTCCAGGTACTCCCGGGCGGCGATGTATTCGGCCTTCACGTTCTGGTCGGTGCGGACGATGTCCATGATGTCGTTCAGGCGGCCCAGGAAGTCTGTCAGGCTGTTGGCTTTCAGCAGCACGGAGAGATAGGTCAGGGCGTTGGTCTCCTCCATCGTGCGGACACGCTCCAGATAGTGTTCATACTGGCGCTGCTCCGCCTCCCGGGCGGCCTCCACCTCCTGGCTTTTCTCTTCGATCATCTGATCGTAGAGTTCGATCTGCTGGTCGATCAGCAGAATCTCCTGCCAGTTCAGCTCGTTCTCCTGGTCCAGGGCCTCCTTGCGTTCCAGCGCGCCGGCCTTTTCGCTGCGCAGCACCTGGATCTGGTCCTGCACGTCCTTCTTCTGCGACTGGATGACGCTGCGCTGGGCCTGGAGCCGGTCGATCTCGGCCTGGGTCACGGCGTGGGCCTGGGTGCTGAGCGCGGCGGCCAGCAGACCGCCGATCATCAGCACGGCCAGCAGGATGCAGATCATGCGGATCGTTTTCTTAGACATGGACCGGACCTCCTTCCCCGCAGGGGGGCTTCAGACTTTCAGATAGTTGCGAATGGCGATGCTGCTCCCGAAGGTGCCCACCAGCAGACCCAGCCCCAGGAACACGCCCAACAGCGGGTACATCAAGGTGTTGAAAGGCAGCACTTCCACCATCATGGCCAGGGAGCTGGCGGCGATGCGGCGGGTCAGCACTTCATAGATGCCCATTTGCAGCAGGAAGGCGATGACGCCGCCCAGCATTCCCAGCACCAGGCCCTGGATGATGAAGGGCCAGCGGATGAAGGCGTTGCCCGCGCCCACCATCTTCATGATGGCGATCTCCTCCCGGCGGGAGAAGGTGGCCAGCTTGATGGTGTTCTGCATGATGAAAATGGAGATGACGAACAAAATCAAAATCAGCGCCACGGAGACGATGGTGACCACGTTGCGCACCAGGATGAAGCCGCGGCTGACCTCCAGGGAGGCGCTGACCTCCGCGATGCCCTCCACCTGCTCGATGTCGTCCCGGGTGGTCTCCATGCGGCTCAGGTCCTCCAGGAAGACCAGATAGCGGTTGCGGAAGGTGCCGGGGGTCAGGTCGGAGAACATCTCCTCGTCGTCATACTTGGAGATGAAGCTCTCCATGGCCTCCTCCCGGGTGACGAACTGCACGTCCAGCACGTTGTCCAGGGTCCGCAGCCGGGGGCCGATGGCTTTGGCGTCCTCCAGGCTCAGGTTCTCGTCCACGAAGGCCAGGATCTCGTTCTGGCTCTCCAGCTGTTTAATGTTGTGGTCGATGTTCAGGCTCAGCAGGGCGAAGTTGCCCATGATGAGCAGACAGGCCAGAATGACCAGCACGCAGGCGAAGGACATGAACCCGTGGGTGAAGATGCTTTTGACGCCCTCTTTGATGAGATAGAAGATTTTAGTCAGCTTCATGTCCGTAATACCCGCCCGTTCCGTCGCTGGCCACCCGGCCCTCCTCCAGGGTGATGACCCGCTTGGAGAAGGCGTTGACCAGCTCTTTTTCGTGGGTGACCACCAGGACGGTGGTGCCCAGCTCGTTGATCTTGTGCAGCAGCAGCATCAGTTCCAGGCTCCGGGCCGGGTCCAGGTTGCCGGTGGGCTCGTCCGCGATGATGAGGCTGGGGGAGTTCACCAGCGCCCGGGCGATGGCGACGCGCTGCTGCTCGCCGCCGGAGAGCTCCTGGGGCAGACGCTTCTCGCGCCCCTCCAGGCCCACCAGCTTCAGCACATAGGGCACCCGCTCCCGGATCTCGTGCCGGGAGGCGCCGATGACGTGCATGGCAAAGGCCACGTTTTCATAGACGGTCTTGTTGCTGATCAGGCGGAAGTCCTGGAAGATGACCCCCAGCGTCCGGCGCAGGGCCGGAAGGTTCCGCCGACGGATGGTGCGCAGGTCGAAGCCGTTGACCTCGATCTCCCCCTCGTCGGCCCGCACCTCGCCGGTGAGCAGCTTGATGATGGTGGTCTTGCCGCTGCCGGACTGGCCCACCAGAAAGACGAATTCCCCGTCCTGTATGTCCATGCTCAGGTGATCGGCGGCATGGGTGCCGGCCTTGTAGGTCATGGAAACGTCGCTGAGGTGTACCATAGGCTATCGTATCTCTCCTTCTTGCGTGCCGCGCTTCGGGCCGCCATATCAGAAGCTGCTGCGGCTTTGGCTGTTCAGATATTTCTTGACCATCAGAGCCACCTTGAAGATGATCGCGTGGTCGAACTCCCGCAGGTCCAGTCCGGTGAGCTTTTTGATCTTTTCCAGACGGTAGACCAGCGTGTTCCGGTGGACGAACAGCTTGCGGCTGGTCTCCGAGACGTTCAGGTTGTTCTCGAAGAACTTGTTGATGGTGAACAGGGTCTCCTGATCCAGGGACTCGATGGGGTTCTTTTTGAAGACCTCGCTGAGGAACATTTCGCAGAGGGTGGTGGGGAGCTGATAGATGATGCGGCCCAGGCCGAGATTTTCGTAGTGGATGATGGTCTTGCTGTCGTCGAAGACCTTGCCCACCTCGATGGCCACCTGGGCCTCCTTGTAGCGGTTGGCCAGCTCCCGCAGATGGCGGGCCGGGGTGCCGATGCCGATGACCGTGCGGATACCCAGCTCCCGCTGCATGGCCTGCTCGATCTGGGCGGCCAGGGCCAGCAGCTCTTCGTTTTCAAAGTCCTGGGGCATCTCTTTGATGAGGACCAGGTCGGTCTCGGAGATGCTGAGGACGAAGTCCTTCTGGCGGTCGGGGAAGAGGTTTTGCAGCACCTCAATGGCGCTCACGTCCGTGTTGTCCGCCTGACGGATCAGGAAGACCACCCGCGGCACGTCGGCGGAGAAGTGCAGCTCCTTGGCCCGGACGTACACGTCCCCGGGCAGGATGTTGTCGGAGATGATGTTCTTGATGAACGTGCTGCGGTCGTGCTTTTCCTCATAGCTGGCCTTCGCCTCGCTCATGGCGACGGCGGCGAAGATGCAGATCGTCCGCGCCAGGGCGTCGTGCCCGCTGACGAACACCGCGTAGTCGAACTTGCCGTCGGGTCCGCCCAGCAGCTTGTATGTCCGCTCCGCCGTGGTCACGATCTGGTCGCTGACCTCCCCCGTCAGGCCCTGGAGCCCGTCCAGGTAGGAGCCGATCAGACTCAGTTCGCTGCAGGCCACCACAAAGCCGTCCCGGTCCACAACGCCCAGGACCCGGTCCGTGGCGTCCTTCATCTGAATCATCACACTCTGAAAGATTCTACTGGACATGCTATGATCCTCCTTCATCATTTTTGCATCATCCGCTGTTCGCCCGGCCTTCCCCGCCCGGCCCCCCGGCGCCGCCGGATCGCCCCATCCCGGGAAGGACAGAATCAGTCATCTTGTACAATTGACATAATAGCTGATTTCTGGGCAATTTTCAATAGAAAATCCGAAAATAAAATCGCTTTTTCTATTTACTCTGTTAATAATTTATGAATCCAACAAAGTCAATTTGGCTTTTCCGCCGGATACGCTAAAAATGACCCCCCAAAATACTGGAAAATGACGGGATCTCCCCCGTGGGAGTCCCGTCATTTTGACCCATTTTCCGCCTGGAAGGGCGCGGCGCGCTCGGCCTCCGTCAGCTCCCGGTACTGGCCCGGAGCCAGGGCGCAGTCCAGCGCCAGCGCGCCGATGCGCTCCCGGTGCAAGCGCAGCACCGGCTTGCCCAGGGCCGCCAGCATCCGCTTGACCTGGTGGTAGCGGCCCTCGAAGACCGTGACATAGCAAGTGTCCGGCCGCTCCGTCCGCTCCAGGCGGGCGGGCAGACACTGCGTCCCGTCCCCCAGGGTCAGCCCCGCCGCCAGCGCCGCCTCGTCGGTCCCGTCCAGTGTCCCGTCCACCACCGCCCGGTAGCGCTTGGGCACCCGGCTGCGGGGCGCGGTGACCCGGTGGGCCCAGTCCCCGTCGTTGGTCAGCAGCAGCAGACCGGTGGTGTCCTTGTCCAGCCGTCCCACCGGGAACAGGCCCAGCCGCCGCAGCTCCGGGGCCAGCAGGTCCAGCACCGTCTGCTGGTCCCGGTCCTCCGTGGCGGAGAGCAGCCCGGCGGGCTTGTAGAGCATCAGATAGCGGGTCCGGCGGCAGTCCAGGGGCGCGCCGTCCACGGTGATCTCCGCCCCGTCCGGGGCTTTTTCCTCCGGGGCGCGGACCACCGCCCCGTCCACCTGCACGCGCCCGGCGCGGATCAGCGCCCGGGCCTCGCTGCGGGTCCAGCGCCCGCTGTCGCAGATGCGTTTGTCCAGCCGTGTCTGTCCCATGCTGCCTCCTTTGCGTCCGTCGGTATGATCCCCGCGCCCTGCGCATATGCATGGGGCGAGGGAGTTGATGGAAATGCTGATTTACACGTTCAAATTTGACCGAAAAAAGCTCGCAGTGGCGGTAGTGCTGGTCGCGCTGCTGATCGTCGGGGTGGTGATGCTGATCGGGGCCCAGCAGAAGGCCGCCGCCCTCCACGCGCTGGAGGAGGGCCCCCGCGCCCCCGCCGCCGTCCGCAACGAGCGCAGCGGGGCCGACTACCTGGCCGCCCTGGGCTGGGAGGTGGCCCTGCCCGCCGAGAGCCACAGCACGGTGCTGATCCCCCGGAGCTTCACCAGCGTCTTTGAAGAGTACAACGAGCTGCAGAAGTCCCAGGGCTTCGACCTGAGCCGCTACTGCGGCACGGAGCTGGAGATGTACAGCTACCGGGTCACCAACGCCGCATACGCCGGGGACGAGGTGCTGGCCGTGCTGTATGTCAAAGACGGCGCCGTGGTGGGCGGGGACGTGCATTCCACCGCGCTGGACGGGTTCATGGTGGGCATCAAGCAATAAAAGGCAGAAAAACCCATATCATGTATTGACAGCCGACATATGTCGTGATATGATACAGTCGTAAGGCGACATATCGGGAGGTGTCACACATGAAGCAAAGCGAGCCCCTGTCGGAGAGCTACTATTATATTCTGCTCTGTCTGGCAAAGGGCGCAAACCACGGGTATGGTATCATGCAGATGGCAGAGTCCCTGTCCGGCGGGGAGGTCGTCATCGGCTCCGGCACCATGTACGGGGCCACGGGCAATATGCTGAAAAAGGGCTGGATCCGGGAGGTCATGTCCACGGAGACCGGACTGCCGCGCCGTCGGCTGTACCAGCTGACGGACAGCGGGCGGGCGGCTCTGGACGCGGAGATCGCCCGGCTGCGGCGGATGCTGCAACACGCGGAGGGGGTATAAGAACATGGCACGCAAGACAAAGCGGTCCTGGAAGGCCTACGCCGCCTGGGACTACCGGAAAGAGATCGAAGACCTGAACAAAGCCTCGGAGCAGGGCTGGCAACTGACCAAAGGCGGCTGTTTTTCCAGCAAATTCGTGAAGAACCCGGACGTGCGTTACCGCTATCAGATGGACTTCCGGAAGGTTCCCGAAATGGGCCGCTACATCGAGACCTTCCGGGAGCAGGGCTGGGAATACGTCAGCTCCACCTTCAACGGCTGGCACTTTTTCCGCAAGCTCTACGACCCGGCGCTGCCGGAGGCGGCCTATGAGATCTTCACGGACCGGGAATCCCTGCGGGAGATGCACCGGCGCTGGGCGCGGGTGGCCCTCATCATCGGGGCGCTCGTCGCCGTGTTTGCCCTGCTTTGTGCTGTTCGGACGGTACGGAGGCCGGATCTGCCCACGCTGCTGCTGTTGCTGGTCTCGGCGTTCGAAGCTGTGTTTCTGCTGTGGGGCGGCTTTCTGATGCGCAGGTCGGATGTCGATCAGCGGCGACAGAGTGGCATCCCGTCCATCGCCGTGTTTCTGGCAGTGGTTTTTCTGGGGGCTGCCGGAAGTATGGCGCTGACCGGGCTGCGGCCGTATTTTGTGACCACTACAGCAGCGGAATCGGTGACGAAACCCGTGCGGAACGAGAACTGGGCGGGCTTCCAGGTGCGGTATCCCGATTGGTACTATCTGGATCTGGACATCGAGGCCGCCGAGCCTCTCACCTTCTCCATCCAGGATGAAGCCGGGGAGACGGTGTATCAGGCGACGGAGACGCAGTTCCACCGGAAAGACATCCCCCTGCGTCTTTCCAGCGGGGAATACGCGCTTTGCCTGTCCTGCACCTCCGGGTATCGGCTCCGCTGTGAGATGAACTGAACGCCGCGGGATTTTGCACCGGTATCATACCACGCCCCGGCCTGCTCCGCAATCCCTTCCGGCGGTGGGACTTCCGCTCCAGCCGCAAGGAGCAAGGAAGCGGGTAAAAATACGTCCCCTTTTCTCTCATA
>JAFYIF010000296.1 GCA_017538775.1 Oscillospiraceae bacterium
GCGGGCGGCGCGCCGGGCCAGGGGCCAGGCCCGGCGGCTGCTGCCGCCCCTGGGCAAGGCGGGGTCGGTCCGGCGGCGCTTCCTCTCCGCAATCTGCTGTCAGGGCTGGCTGCGGCAGGCGGAGACCCTGGCGGCCTATCCCCGGCGGCTGCTGCTGGACAATACGCTGGGCCTGGGGCAGGTCTACCTGGAGACCCTCTCCCGGGCGGCCCTGGCCCGGGGCTACGACGCGGTGCTCTGCGCCGACCCGCTGGAACCGGAGCGGCTGGAGGCCCTGCTGCTGCCGGAGGCGGAGCTGGCGGTGCTGGCCGTGGACCCAGGCCTGAGCGGGGATGTGCCGGAGGGCCGGCACCTGCGGCTGGACGGTCTGGCGCGGGGGGAGCTGGCCCGGGGGCTGCGGCCCCTGCTGCGGGCGCGGAAGCGGGAGAGCGCCCAGCTCTTAAGCGCCGCCGTGGAGACCCTGGCCCAGGCCAAGGCCATGCACGACGAGCTGGAGGCCGTCTACCGGGGCCATGTGGACTTCGCCGGGGCCGACGCGCTGGCGGAGCGGGAGATCGCCCGGAGTGTGCCGGGCTGAGGGTGGCTCAGGTATCTTTCGACTCAGGCGGCAGCTTCACCCGGCGCTTGCGGAAGGCCGTGCGCTCCAGGGCCACGTTCACCGCCGCGCCCAAAAACAGCACGGTGCCGCAGAGGTAGAGCCAGAGCATCATCAGAATGACACTGGCGATGGAGCCGTAGAGCAGGGGGTATTTCACGCTCTCGCTGAGGAAGTGGGAGAAGACCATGCTCACCAGCAGCAGCGACAGCGCCCCCGCCGCCGCCCCCGGGACCACGCGCAGCCCCACCGCGCCCCGGGGCGCGGTCATGCGGTAGACCCCGCAGAACAGGCCGAAGATCAATCCCATCAGCAGCGGGTAGCGGAGATAGCGCCAGACATCGGAGATGTTCATGAACATGATGGAGCTGTCCAGCAGATTCAGAAACCAGCGGCCGGTCAGCACCAGCATGGCCGAGACGTAGACGGCGGCCAGGAACAGCAGGCTCATCAGAAAGCTGGCCAGATAGTCCGTCAGCCGCCGCCGACGGCGCACCCGCCGCAGCTCGTCGATCACGTCGTCGATGATGCGGTAGGCGCTGGCGGCGGCGGTCACCACCACGGTCAGCGCCAGGACGAACATGCTCGTGCTGTGGTGCTCCGCCACATAGCGGAGAAAGTCCAGCAGAGTCTCCACCGTCTCCGGCGGGACGATGCCGGAGAAGAACTCCCGGATCTCCGAGGCGGCGGGAAAGAGGCCGCCCAGCATCTGATACAGACAGATCAGCAGCGGGAACAGGGTCATCATCAGGAAATAGGACAGACCCGCCGCCGCCCGGGGAAAGTGGTTGTCCCGCAGCAGACGGCGCAGGGCCTCATACAGACTTCGCAGTCGCTTTCGATTCACTTGCGCACCTCCTGGCCCGGATGTTCAAAGCCCCCGCCGTGCGGCGGGGGCTTTGGCAACGGGCGTAGCCTGGAATCACTTGCTGTTGAAGATCTTGAAGA
>JAFYIF010000297.1 GCA_017538775.1 Oscillospiraceae bacterium
CATACAGAGACTCAGGAGCAGGGAGAAAACCTGTCTGCGCACTTTGCTTTTCATGGGCTCATACCTCCTGATTCCCCCGGTCCCGGACCGCCGCAGACCGGAGAGCGTTGATAAAAGAATTGTATCATAGGAACAACAGAATGACAAGAGCGGGGAAAGAATTGGGTCAATGATTTTGCAGAAAAAAGCAGAACGCCGACCCCGGAAAGGGGTCGGCGGAACGGGCGCAGTGCGCTTTTTATTTCAGCGCCGCTTCGAACGCCGCCTTTGCCGTGGCGCGGTCGGCTTCGGAGAGGATGGTGTACATCACATAGTCCCCCAGCACCGTCACCTCCGCGTCGGTCAGCTTGGGCTGTTCGCTGGGGTTATACAGCTCGATCATGGGCCAGCGCTTTTCGGTATACTGGCTGAGATAGTCCTCCACCAGGGCTTTCAGCGCATCGACGCTCAGGGTCCCGGCCTTGAACACGCCGATCTCGTCGATGGTGGAGCCGCCGGAGACCAGGATCTCATGCTCGCCCACCTGCTCGGCCTCCGTCCCGGTGAGACCCAGGAAGGTGCCGTCCAGGCTGACCAGCAGCTCCTCCATCCCCACGGCGCGGCGCATGGCGGCGGCCAGGTCCTGCACGGCCACGTCGCTGCGGACGGACGCGCCGCCGCAGGCGGCCAGCAGGCCGAGACTCAGCACGGCGCACAGGGTGAATGCGATCAGTTTTGTGATGGAATGTTTCATTGTTTCATACCTCTGTCTTTTTCAGGATGGCCGGACCGCGTTTCAGTCCGGCAGCGCGTGGGTACGGATGTAGTGCATCACTTCGGTGAAGGCCTCACCGGTCAGGTGGATGCCGTCTCCGTTCTGGCTGATCTCCGGCAGATAGCCGTCCTCGCCCACCAGGGTCTCATAGCTGTACAGGAAGCGGCAGCCGGTGTCCTCCGCGACGCGCTCCACCCAGGCGTTGGCGGCGCGGATCTTGTCGTTGTTGATGTCGTCCTGATAGCGGTAGCTGGCGGCCACCGGGTACATGGAGTTCAGGATGATCCGCGTCTCCGGGCTGGCCTCCTGGACGCTGCGCACCAGGGCGCTGTACTCCCGGATGAAGTAGTCCTCATCCATGAAGCTGACGCCGTTGACGCCCAGGGTGATCAGCAGGATGTCCGGCTTGGCCCGGGCGACCGCTTCGGGGATGCCCAGCTCCTCTTCGGTCTCGGGATAGACGATGGTGGCGATGGACTGATAGGCGAGGGTCAGAGTGCCGCTTTTGGGTGTCCAGATCTGCTCCGGCGGGCACAGCTCCTGGAAGCCGATGGTGTAGTAATAGCCGATGCCGTAGGTGGTGCTGTCACCCAGGAAGATGATCCGGTCCAGATACGCCCGCCCGGCGTCCTCGGTCTCGCCCAGGCGCGTGGGCACCGGCGTGGCCTCCGGCGCTTCCGGCTCCGCTGCGATCTCCGACGCCGGGACGGACTGCTGGCTGTCGGCAGCGGTGGCGGCGGTGGCGGCGGCAGTCGCCTCCTGCCGGGCGCAGGAGGAAAAGATCAGCGCGATCAGCGCCAGGAACACGGTGACGATGATGGCCCCGGACCAGAGCGTGTAAACCATTTCCTTGGATATCTTCATCGGACAACTCTCCTCTGTCTTTCTGCGGCGCATGCCGTCGATTATTGTAGCGCGGCTTGTATCAAAGTTCCATAACCGGCCCGGTCATTCCGCGTCCACCACCACCCGGTCCACGCCGTTTTTCTCGAATTCGTCCATATAGTCGTTCATGCGGTTGGTCAGCTCGGTCATGTCGTCCTGGCTGAGGTTTTCCTCCACCATGTCCCGCCGGGCCAGTTCCTCGGCCAGGATGTCGAAGAAGACCGCGTCCTCGTAGTCGGCGATGGCCTCGTGGATGCCCCCGTCCTCATAGGCCTTGGATGGGAAGTGGTGCCCCATATAGCTGGTCACCAGGGCCCGCATCCCGTTCTGGGTGCAGAGGGTGAAGAATTTCTCCTGCAAATTGTCGTAGTCTTCAAACCGGTCCTCCCCCCGGGCGGAGTTCAGGATCCAGTTGCCGATGTAGACGAGGTCCAGCAGACGGCGGAATTCTTTGTTGCTGAGTTCGATGGTCATGGGTCACAGCCCCCTTCCTGTGCTTTGATGAAAGCATATTCTACCCATCATTATACCAGATGTCAATGGAAAATGCCACAGTCCGCCGCATTTTTTTTGCGCGTTTTCCCGGAAGCCCGGGGAGGGGGGCGGGCCTTTTTGCCCGGAAGCAAAGATTTTCCTTGCATTGACCGCGCATTTGGCATAATATATACAAGTTACAGTGCGGGCACATGCCCCGCACTACGCAAGGATGGAGTAATTCGCTATGGACATGAGACCCATCGGAGTCTTCGACTCCGGCCTGGGCGGACTGACCGCCATGCGCACGCTGGAGCGGCTTCTGCCCGAAGAAAACCTGATCTATTTCGGCGACAGCCGCAACGCCCCCTACGGCACCCGGACGGTGGAGGACATCCGCGCCCTGGGTCTGGCCAACGCCGGCTTTCTGGCAAAGCAGGGGGTGAAGGCCATTCTGGTGGCCTGCGGCACCGTTTCCTCCAACGCCATGGAGCTGCTGCGCGCCAGCTTCCCGCTGCTGTTCGTCAGCGTGCTGGAGGCCCCCTGCGCCGAGGCGGTCCGCACCACGCCCACGGGCCGGGTGGCGGTGGCGGCCACGGAGGCGACGGTGAAGGCCGGGGCCTTCGACCGCTGCCTCCGGGAGCTGGACGGGGCCGGACGGCTGACCGTCTGCTCCAAAGCCTGTCAGAG
>JAFYIF010000298.1 GCA_017538775.1 Oscillospiraceae bacterium
AGCAGGCCGATGCCGTTGGCCCCGCCCAGCTCGTTCAGGGCCAGGATGATGTCCTTGGCCTTCATCCGCTGCCCGTTCAGGGCCACGGGGACGCCCTGCTCGAAGTCCAGCTCCACATAGCAGGGGCAGTCCGGGGCCTGGAGCGGGGAGACGCCCATCTCCAGGAAGCCGGGCTTTTCGTACTGGGGCTCGTTGCCGGTGTCCTCCAGGTCCAGCCCCTCATGGCTCAGGTGCCAGAGGTTCTTGTCCTTGGAGTAGTTGGTCTCCCGGTTGATCTTCAGCGGCACGCCGTGGGCCTCCGCGTAGTCGATCTCCTCGTCCCGGCTCTTCAGGTCCCACTCCCGCCAGGGGGCGATGATGGGCATGTCCGGGGCGAAGTGGCGGATCGCCAGCTCAAAGCGCACCTGGTCGTTGCCCTTGCCGGTGCAGCCGTGGCAGATGGCGTCGGCCTGCTCCCGGAGGGCGATCTCCACCAGCCCCTTGGCGATGCAGGGCCGGGCGTGGCTGGTGCCCAGCAGATACTCTTCATAAATCGCCCCCGCCTTCATCGTGGGGATGATGTAGTTGTCCACATAGTCGTCGGTCAGGTCCAGGATGTAGAGCTTGCTGGCCCCCGTTTTGAGGGCCTTCTCCTCCAGCCCCTCCAGCTCGTCGGCCTGGCCCACGTTGCCGGAGACCGCCACGACTTCGCAGTTGTTGTAGTTCTCCTTGAGCCAGGGGATGATGATGGATGTATCCAGCCCGCCGGAATAGGCGAGGACGACTTTTTTGATGTCCGCTTTGTTCATGGTGTGCCTCCCATAAAAAATATGCGCTCATTATAGCCGCCCTTCCGGCGTTTGTCAAGTTATTATTCATTTATGTCGAATATTATATCACAGCCCCGCCCGCGCCCGCTCCCTTTGTACATTTTGACGAAAATCTTCCGCCCTCCGCCCCCGCCCCGCCCGGCCCGGGGACGGAACAAAAAAACCCGCCCGGGTCGCGTCGCGGCGGGACGCGCCCCCGGGCGGGGGAGGGGCAGGGGAGGATTCATTTTTGTGAATAAAGCTTGGGATAGGCCCGGCGGTCGGCGCGGACCAGGACCAGCAGCAGGACCAGGTTCAGGAAAAGCAGGGCGAAGACCAGGGCCCAGGCCCCTTCCGGGCTGAGGCGCTCGTAGATGCGCCCCACGGACAGGGCGCAGATCCCCTGCATGACCGTGGCCAGCACGCTGACGAAGGCGTTGATCCGCCCCCGATGGCTGGCGGGAATGCGGCTGGTGAGGTAGGGCCCGTCCCCGATGGTGGCGAAGATCTCCCCCCAGGTGAACAGCAGCGTAGCCAGGTAATAGACCGGAACGGAGCCCAGCAGCAGGAGGAACAGGCCGTAGCCCGCGCCGATGAAGCACTGACCGGCGAAGAACTTCCACACGTCCGGCATCCGGGCGAACAGCCGGGTGATGAGGGGCGTGAACAGCACCACGATCACGCAGTTCAGGCTGCTGACCGTGCCGTAGATCAGCGCCCCGTCGGCCCCGTGGACCCGGCCCATGTCCAGGGGCATCAGGTAATTGTATTGGGTATAGATGGCCCCGTAGAGCGCGCCGAAGAGCAGATAGAGCGTAATGGCCGGGTTTTCCCGCAGCACCTCCCGGAGACGCAGGCCCTCCGCCGCGGTCTGATAGCTGGCCGCCTCGCTCCGGTCCTCCACCGGCGTGATGTCCCGGACGAAGAAGAAGATCAGCGCGGTGGAACAGGCGATGGCCAGGCCGCTGATGAGGAAGGACAGCCAGAGATAGTCCCGGAACAGCAGACCGGCCAGGGTGGGGGAGAGGACCAGCCCCAGATTGGCTCCCAGGTATTCCAGGGAAAAGGCCCTGGCCCGGTCCTCGGTCAGCGTCAGGTCCGCGATCAGGGCGTTGTAGCTGGGCCACTCCATGCTCTGACAGATGCCGGCACACAGCATCAGCCCCACGGTGGCGTAGCCCATGGGCACGGCGGCGCAGACCAGGTAGCAGAGGATGGAGAGGCTGTCGCAGACCACGATGACGCGCTTCTTGTTCCGCCGGTCCGCCAGCCGCCCGCCCAGCAGATTGGCCGGGGCCATCAAAAGCAGACTGCCCACCACCACGGCGCTGATGGCAAAGGCCTCCAGCCCCAGCTTCTGATTCAGGATCATCGTCAGCATGGGCCAGACCATGCTGCCCATGTTCGTGACGATGCGCCCGAAAAACAGAATATAGACCTCTTTCCGAAGCCCCCGGTACTGAGAAAAGAGGCCGGAGAAAATGTGCATAACAAATACCTCTCTGAAAACAGAACACATGAAAACAGAACACAGGGGACGGTTC
>JAFYIF010000299.1 GCA_017538775.1 Oscillospiraceae bacterium
AGGTTTTCGCTGCAACGCGCCGTTCCCTATGCTTTTGCTTTGTCTTTCCGTCTTACCGGCTTACTTCCAGCCGAAGACCTTCTCGAAGGTCGCGCCTTCCTCGATCTGCTCGGTGAGCTCGGGCATCCGGGAGATGTCGCCCACCAGGTTGACGCCGGCCAGCTGGCCGCGGCGGAAGAAGTACTTCTGGTACTGGCCACGCACGTCGTCGCGGATCTCCACGGTGCGCAGACCCTTCTCCAGCTCGTTGGGACCGATCTTGCCGTTGGTGCCCAGGGCAAAGACGGAGGTGTTCATGGCGTTGATGACCATGCTGCTGCCGATCTGCTTGTAGACCAGGGCCTCGCCCGCGGCGTTGGCGCCGGCCACGCGGCCGGTCTCCTCCGCCTGAGCCCAGAAGCCGTGGGGCTGGCCGCGGAACTCGGTGCAGTCGCCGCAGGCCCACACGTCGGGGGCGCTGGTGGCCATGTGCTCGTCCACCTTGATGATGTTGCCGATGTCCAGACCGGCCTCCTTGGCGACGGCCACGTTGCCGCGCATACCGGTGGACATGATGACCAGCTCGGCGGGCAGCTCGGTGCCGTCAGCCAGCAGGACGGACTTGTCGGTGATCTGGGTGATCTTCGCGCCGACGATGACCTTTACGCCGACCTTCTCGCACTCCTGACGGAGGACGGTGCCGGCCGCGTCGTCCATCTGCTTGGGCAGCAGACCGGGCATGGTCTCCAGGACGGTGACATCCAGGCCGCCCTTCTTGAGCTCCCAGCCGCTCTCCAGACCCATGACGCCGACGCCGATGACCACCGCGTGCTTGGCCTCCTTGGCCAGATCCTGCACCTTGAGGCAGTCGGCGATGGAGCGGATGGAGACGACGTGGGGCTGATCGGAGCCGGGGATCGGGGCCACGAAGCAGCGGGCGCCCAGGGCGTAGATCAGCTTGTCATAGACATACTCGGCCCGGTTGGTCTTGACGGTCTTGGTGGCGGTGTTGATGGACTGGACGGTCTGACCGAAGACGATGCGGATGTTCTGACGGGAGTACCACTCGCGGCTCTCGATGGCCAGGCGGTCATAGCTCAGATCCTGGAGCGTGACCTTGGTGAGCATCGGGCGGTTGTAGGGGATCTCGTACTCGTTGGTGATCATGATGATGCTGGCGCTGGCGTTGCGCTCGCGGATGGCCTTGGCCGCGAAGTGGGCCGCCGGGCCGCCGCCCAGCACGATGAACTTCTCGAAGGTGGCCTTCTGGAAGGTGGTGGACTTGTCCGCCACGGGGACGCACTTGTCCTTGCCGACGCCGCAGGTCGGGCAGCAGTCCAGGCTGGAGTCGAAGATGGCGCCGCAGACCAGGCACTTCAGCAGGGTGCTTCTGGCGTTGGAGGTCTCCGGCTGGACTTCCTTCTTGCGCAGGACGGAGCAGCCGAAGCGATAGCCGAACTCATAGGCGTCCAGCAGCTGATTCTCGCTGGGCAGCAGGCGGACGCGGAAGCCCTCGTCCTCCACCTTGCAGTGGAGCTGGCGCAGACGGTCCAGCAGATGGGGCACGGCCTCGCCGGACCAGCCGTAGCTGCCGAAGGCGCTGGCGTGCTTGCCACCGTGGACGGGCGGGAAGAGGCTGAGGGTCAGATCCCAGATGGGCTTCAGGGCCTCGCCCAGGATGGTGGGAGAGCCGAAGAGCAGACCGTCGGCCTTGGCCATCTCGGCCACGACGGGACCGGCCTCGGTGGTGACCATGTCGTAGGTATGGACGTCGATGGGACCGGCGTCGGCGACACCGGCGGCGATGCGCTCAGCCAGCTGGGCGGTGTAGCCGTAGGAGCTGACGTAGGGCACGACCACCAGCTTGCGCTCCCGCTCCTCGGGACGGGCGCACCACTGGTGATAGAGGTCGAAGATCTCGTCCAGGTGGCTGTCCAGCACGGGGCCGTGGCCGGTGCAGATCATGCGGATGTCCAGATCCTTGATGCGGTCCAGGGCGTCGGCCATGAAGGGGACGGCGAAGGGGCCGATGATGTTGTCAAAGTAATACTTCGTGGCGCGGAGGTAGCCCTCGGTATCGGTGACCTTGGAGCGGAGGATGCCCTCATGGCTGTAGTGGCTGCCGAAGGAGTCGCAGGTGAAGAGGACCTTGTTTTCCTCCAGATAGGTGTACATGGTGTCCGGCCAGTGGAGCTGGGGCAGGACCATGAAGTTCAGGGTCTTTCTGCCGAGGTCCAGGGTGTCGCCGTCTCCGACGGCCATGGAGTTGAAGTCGCAGTTGATGATCTCCTTCAGGAAGTCGATGGCGGTGGAAGTGCCGACGACGACGGCGCGGGGATAGAGCTCCAGCAGGTTCTTGACGCTGCCCGCGTGGTCCGGCTCGGTGTGGTTCACGATGATGTAGTCCAGCTCGCCGGGGCCGACCAGTTCCTGGACGGACGCCTTGTAGTCGTCCCAGAACTTGGCCTTCGCGGTCTCGATGACGGCGGTTTTTTCGGTGCCGCGCAGGAAATAGGAGTTATAGGTGGTACCGAATTCGGTATTCATGATGATGTCAAATACGCGAAGCTCGGGGTCCAGGACGCCGTTCCAGTACAGGTTGTCCATGAGTTTAAGCGTTTTCATTCAAATTGCCTCCTTCAATTGAATTGTGCTCTCATATCATTATACAGACTCCACAAAAAAATATCAATCAAAAAAACGAAAAAACCGCGCACTTTTCCCTTGTCAGGATAGACAAAATCAGCGGCGCAGATTTGGGGAAAGCGCCGCGCCCCCCGGAAAAGGGGAAAATCAGCGCGTTTTGCGCCAGCACGCGGCGCAGAGACGGCCCCGGGTGTGCAGCGGAAGGGCCTTTCCGCACTTCTGACAGAAGCGGATGTTGCTCCGCAGCCGGTGCAGCAAAATCTCGTTGATCTCCTCGGCCACGGCGCTCCGGGCCTCCCGGAGGGCCTCCGCGTCCACCGGACAGGAGAAGGCCTTGGCAAAGGAGAAGAAGAGGTCCAGCTTGCGGTAGTGTTCCTCCAGCTCCGGCAGGGTCCGGGCGCTGCCGGGGGCCAGCTCCGGCTGCTCCACCGGCTCGCCCCGGGTCCAGAGCCGCAGGAAGTGGAAAAACAGCTCCCGCAAGGTCTCGTCCGTCTCGTCAAAGGGGATGTTGGCCGCCCGCAGCTCCTGCTGGCGCGTCAGCGTGAAGCCCAGCTCCCGCAGCTTGGAAATGAGGCTCAGATAGCGGCTCACGTCCAGCTTGACGTAGGGCTCCGCGGTGGGCATCCGGCTCCACTCGGTCAGCACCTCCAGCAGGTCGAAGTCCACCTGCAAGACCAGGTCGGAAAAGCCCGCCACCGCGGTCTGCAGCGGCGGCACCGGGGCTTTCAGCCCGGCGCGGATGAAGTCCAGGTTCTCCGTGGCCCCCACATAGCCCTTGTCGTACATGCCGTAGCGCCCGGCCCGCCCGGCGATCTGGCGGATCTCCGCCGGGCGCAGCTCCCGGCGCTCGTGCCCGTCGAACTTCTCCGTGTCCAGGAAGATCACCCGGCGGATGGGGAGGTTCAGGCCCATGCCGATGGCGTCCGTGCTGACCACATAGCGCGTCTGGCCGGACAGAAAGCCCTCCATCTGCCGCCGCCGGGTGGCGTAGGGCAGGGCCCCGTAGATGATGGCCGCGTGCTTTCCGCTGCGGCGCAGGTCCTCCGCCACGCTCAGCACCCCCACCTTGGAGAAGGTGATGAGCGCGTCGCCGGGCTCCAGCTGCTCCAGGTCCAGGGGCTGCTTCATGCACAGCAGCGGGGTCTGGCGCTGGTGCAGCTCCACCTCGCAGCTGTCGCCGCAGCTGGCAACGATGCGCTCCAAGAGCCAGCGGGCCTCCGGGGCCGCGCAGAGGTGGACCTCCGGGGCCCGGACACCCAGAATCGCCCGGGTCCAGGCCCAGCCCCGCTCCCGGTCGGCGATCATCTGGCACTCGTCGATGACCGCCACCTCGTAGCGGCAGCCCAGGTCCAGCTTCTCCGCCGTGGCCGCCACATGGGTGTCCCAGTCCCGGCGGTCCTCCTCCTCGCCGGTGGTCAGGGAGCAGTCCAGCCCCGCGTCCAGCAGCGTCTCCTGGGCCTCCAGGGCCAGCAGCCGCAGCGGGGCCAGATAGACCCCGGTCTTCGCCCGCATCAGCCGCTGAAAGCCGGCGTAGGTCTTGCCGGTGTTGGTGCCGCCGATGTGGAGGATGAAGCGCCGCCGCATGGCCCGGGCCTCCGGGTACTCGTCCTTGGGGTTCAGCGCCACCAGCACCTCCAGACTGGTGCGGATGGCCCGGGGGACGTACCAGACCGCGTAGACCGTGGCCAGGGGGTCGGTCAGCAGCTTCTCCGCAGGGAAGTCCGGCTGGGCCAGAAAGCGCGCCGCGTCCGCCTCCGGCTGGGCGGCGGCGAAGTCGGCCAGCACCGCCCGGGCCACGGCCTGGAGCACGGCGGAGTAGCGGGCAAAGACCGCCCTGGCCCGGGCGCTGGAGAGGTTTTCCCCCAGCCAGGGCAGGGCGCGGAGGAAGTTGCGCAGGTCGTCCGGCGCCCGCCGGGTGTCGCAGCCGGTCTCCAGGGAGAGGAAGCGGTCCAGATAGGCCGTGGCGTGGGAGTTGGCCACGCGCCGGGCCTCCGCCGCGCCGCTCCGGGCCAGAATGCCGACGTGGTACAGCCCGGCCAGACGCCCGGCGGCGTCCTCCCCCGGCGGCTCGGTCTCCAGACAGCGCGCCAGCACCGCGGCGGCCCGCTCCGAGGCGGCCCGGAAGGCCGGTTCCTCAGAGCGGTTCACCGCCCGGCCCGGGCTGCGCTCCAGAAAGCGCGGGTCCAGCTCCGCCGCCCGGACGACGGCCTTCTCCCACATCCGGTGGCGGCGTCCGTTGGAGCTGAACAGCACGGGCCGGGGCAGCAGCTCCTGCATCAGCGCGTTGGTCCAGCCCCGGGAAAACAGCAGCCCCGCCGACCAGTATTTCCCGCCGCCGTGTTTGCTCATCCGAACACCTCCCAACCCGGTATCCCGCCCCCGCCGCAGGGGGGCGGGGGTGGGTCGTGCCTTTAGTATATCACAGCGGCGGAAAAACTCAAGGCTGAGTCAAAATAGAACGATTCTAACCCGAAAGAATGCTCGAAACAAAGCAAATCCTGTCGAAAAATCAGGGAGAGCCAAAAAAACGGCTCTCCCTGTTATTTTCCGATCATGGCGCGCACCGTCCGCAGCACGGTCCGCTGCAGCTCCGGGTCCTGCCCGGACAGGAGTTCGGACAGCGCCCCGGCGGCCCCCAGCGTGGAGCGGGATACCACATCCTGCAACAGCGTATCGGCGGACACGTCCAGCTCGTTGGCGATCCGAACCAGCGTTTCCAGACTGGGCGGCTTCACCCCGCGCTCCAGGGCGCTGATGTGGGGCGTGCTCAGGTCCAGCAGCGCCGCCAGCTGCTCCTGCGTCAGATGCTTTGCCTTCCGCGCCGCCTGAATGCGCCCGCCGACTGCCCGCCAATCCATAATGACCCCTCCTATAAGCGCGCATTTCGCGCTGATGGGATTAGTATAAGGATGAAGGGGCAGGGGATACCAGAATCTATTATGCTGAGACTGAGTCTGTTATACTGAGTTTTGCGACGGGACAGAAAAGAAAGCAGCGGCGCAAGTAGGGGCCGGCGTCCCCGACGGCCCCCGCAACACTGCCGCATTCCTCGCAAACCCCCCGGCGAATCCGAATCCCCCGGTAGGGAACGCCGAGGCCTGCCGTGAACAAAGGGATATCAAAAAAAGCCACGCCGGGCTTGAATCCGACGTGGCATTTTTTACGATGTATGTTTGTTCCCCTCACGGCTCCGCCGCCACCGGCGCGG
>JAFYIF010000300.1 GCA_017538775.1 Oscillospiraceae bacterium
CTCAGCCGGAGGTCTCTTGTAATATGGGATGCTTATCCTTTCCAGCAATCGTTCAGCGGGAGCCAGTCCTCGTTGATCAGGATGAGCTTGACGGAAGCGGCGTCGGGGAAGGCGAACAGGCTGAAGCGATAGCGGTCGGCAAGTCCGGCCTCCAGGACCTTCCGGCCCGTGGTCCAGCCCAGCTCTTTTCCGTTGGCGTCGTAGACGACGGCCAGCACGCGCTCCCCTTCGCCCAGTCCGGCGAGTACGGCGTCAAAGCTGTCTCCGTCCTGAATGCTGGACAGGACATCGCCCGCGCTGCCATAGGCGCAGACTATGGTGGGCAGGGGCAGGGCGCTGAGCTCGTAGCCGTACTGGTCATAGAGGGTGATCCGGTCGATGCCGAAGCCGTAAACGGCCTGTCCCTCGTCCGTGAGGGTGTAGTTCAGCGTGATCGCGTTGCCGTAGACCGTGTACTCCATGTTGGAATAGATGTAGATGTCCTCGGCGTTGCCCGCGCCCGTGACGAATTGCAGGGTACTGCCGGTGGTGCGCTGGTTGAAGTGGAAGCGGACCCGGGCCGCGCCGGGGCAGGAGAAGCGGAAGCTCCAGCTGCCGCTGCGGACGCCGTGGGGGGACTGGATCAGGTTCTGCTCGCTGCCGTCGTCCCAGCGCATGGGGGTGAAGTCCAGGACTCTGGCCTCGCCGTCGTAGTAGGTCAGCTCCACCTCGCCGCCGTCCCAGTGGCTGAGGCCGTCGGCGTCCAGCGTGTACCAGACGTTCGTCTCAAAGCAGTCGTTCTCATCGGAACTGACCCGGTACTCGGGCCGGTAGGAGAAGCTTTCGTTGTTGCTGCTGAGCTGATAGGCGAAGTAGCGCCCGGTTTCGTCGCTGGGGCAGCTGGCCGGGTCCACCTCGAAGGTCTGGCTCCCGTAGGCGGAGATCGTGATGCGGAACGGCCGCGTCGCCTCCGCCGGGAGACGGATCTTCCCGGAGAGATAGGGCGGCTGGAGCTGGAGCGGGAAGTCGTAGCTGGCGTTCCCGTCCAGGGGAAAGACCCCCGCCTCGGTTGCGCGGGTGCTGACGCCGCCGTCCGCCGTGGCGTAGAGCGTGCGCGCCAGCCCGCCGGAATAGACCTCGGCGGAGACCGTGTAGCACGTCGCCGCCACTCCCTGGGGGATCAGCACCCGGTAGTCGGTCTGCGCGTAGCTGTCGCTGCCCGGATTGCTGCTCAGATAGAACGAGCCTTCATAGCTTTCCAGCAGCTCCTGCGCGTCGGTGCGCAGCTGCACCGTGACCGCGCCGCTGATATAGCGCGTGTAGCCCTCCGGGCGGAGGACCCGTCCGCTGATCACGGCCTGGGCGATGGGCAGCTCCAGATCAACGCCGCTCAGGTCGCCGCTGACCGGCACTTCGGAGCGCTCGGCCTGGAAGATGATGTTGGTGTCCACGCCGCTGCCATAGTCCTGGTCGACGGAGACGCGGTATACGCCCTCCGCCTTGGGGACGCAGACGCGGTAGGTCCAGGGGCCGCTGCCGCTGGTGATCCGGGCGTAGCCCTCATAGCTGAGATAAGCGGTGGCGTCCTCTTTCTGCGCGGTCACCCAGCAGGAATAGCTGCCGTTGGCCCGGAAATAGCCCCCCTCGGCCGGGCGCAGCGCGCCCTCCAGCGTCCAGCCGTCGGAAACCGGAACCTCCAGGCCGTCCAGGCTCTCGCCGCTGAACGTGAGGAGCGCCGCGCCGTCCGTGCCCTGCACCACCGCGTCCACGCCGCCGCTGTAATAATAGGTGCCGACGACCAGGGCGCGGTTGATGTCGCTGTCAATACTGACATAGAGATAGTACTGACCTTCCAGATCGTCGGAGACCTGCATGGACCAGCTCCCGTCCTCCGCAAGGCGCACCCAGCCGCTCGCCGCCCGGTAACCGCTCGGGTCCTCCAGGCTCAGGCCGATGTAGGAGCTCCGGTCGGAGTCCCAGGCCTCCGGGATGGTCCCGCCGCCGGGCAGACAGATCCGGCCGCTGATGCGCGTGCCCTTCACGAGCCGGAAATCCACGCCGCTCCGGTCCCCGCTGACCTCCGGCCCCCCGGCGTAAGTGCCGACGCAGCGCCAGGTTTCGTCGATGTAGAGCGTGTTGGTGCTGATGAGGTCCTCACTGTCGCAGTTGACAGAGGCGCTCAGCTCGTCCAGTCGGCCCTGGGGCGCTTCCAGCCGGTAGGAGGTGGCGGTCTGGCCCTTCCGGATCGTGAAGGGCTGGGAGTTCCAGACATCGTCACCGCTGCTCTGGACATAGCCGTTGACGCCCAGATCCGCCGTGCCCTCGGGGAGGAAGATCTGCCCCTGAAGGACGGCGGTGGCGGAAAAGTAGAATTTCGTCGCGCCGTTGCCGTCGGAATCCAGGGTGAGCTCCCGATCCAGGGAACGGACCATCCCCTCCGCGCCGCTCAGAGACACATCCATCCAGACCGTCTCCCCGGCCCCGAAGCCGTAATCCATATAGGAGAATTCCAGGGTCTGCGCCCCCTCAGGCACCAGATAGCGGACGGCGGTGCCGCCGGAGAGCTGCAGCTGGGCCAGCATCCCCCCCGCCGGGGCGGGGACGGCGAAGGTCATTGCGCCGCGGATCCGGTTCACAGTCAGGGGGATGGCCAGCGTCCCGGCGGCGGTGTCGCCGTTCAGGGTGTAGCTGCCGCCCCGGACGCGGGTGGATTCCATCAGCCGGTTGGAGCCCCGGTAGCTGGTGAAGGCGGCGGAGACGCCGAAGCTCTGGCCCTGCTCCGTCCGGGGGACGTAGATCACATAGTCCGTCTCCGCCTGGCCCGCCTCAAAGACCGCGTAGACGGCGTAATGCTCGCCGTCGGCGAAGTCGGCCATGGCGTAGGCCCCGCGCCAGTCGCTGTCGTCCGCGATGTCGCGGCTCAGTGTTCCGCTGATCGTCAGGCAGTCCGGCTCGGTGATGGACACCGTCGCCGTCTCCTCGGTGAAGGTGAAGCGTTTGGCCTGGCCGGGAAGCCCGGTGATCCCCTCCTCGGCGGCGTAGCGCTCGTCCGGGGAGGCGGAATAATAGTTGGAATCATAGCTGGACAGGCGGGAATAGCCGATGCGGAAGGCCCGGTCCCGGGGCAAATTCAGGCGCACACTCAGCTCCTGCGTCCCGGTGGCGGCCTGGACGCTCGCCCTGGTGTAGACGTTGGTCCCGTTGCCGGAATAGGCGTTGACAAACACCCGCTCGCTGCGGACCGTGGGCGCGGGCAGACGCAGCGTCACCGTGACCAGGCAGGTTTCCGCCGTCTGCGTCCCGCCGGAGAGCAGCGCGTCCCCGTTGACCTCCAGCCCGCTGAGATCGCCGTCCCAGAGGGGGAGCCAGGCTTCCTCGTCATAGTCGTTCGTCAGCTCGTTGACATAGGAGAGGTAGCTCCAATGGCCGCCTTCGCTGCAATAGAAATCCAGGCAGTAGAGTCCGGCGGGCACGTCCAGCCGGAAGGGCAGCTCGGTCGTCCCGGCGGGGGCGCTCAGATCGTTGTAGATCCAGTCTCCGCTGCTGTAGGGCCCCGCCTCCACCGTGAAGCTGGCGGCGGCGCTCAGCGGCGCGCTGAAGCGCAGGACGCCGGAGATGCTGCGCTCCGGCGCGCTCAGGGTCAGGCTGCGGCTGAGCGTCGCCCCCGCCGCCAGGCTGGCGCCCCGGGCCAGATACTGGCTGCGCGCCGGGCTGCCGTCGCCGTTGAAATACAGCGTGCCGGACGCCACGCCGGAGGGCTTGGCGTTCCGGGTGTTGACGCCGAAGAAATAGCTCCCCGCCGCCACGTTCTCAAAGCGGAAGCTGACCGCCCCGCCGCCGGAGACATCCTGATACTGGCTTTGCACCTGTTCCGGCTCCCGGATCACCAGCCCCGTGCCGTCGGTCTCGGCGGCCCGGTAGAGATAGGCCCGGACGCGCCCGTTCAGGCTGGCCCCCGCCGGAAGACGGACGCTCAGACTGACCGTACCGCCGCCGGAGAGCAGCGCGGCGTCGGGCTGCGCCTCCTCCGGGGCGCACAGCCGGTCCAGCGCGTCCCGGTGCGCCGCCTCCCGCCGGGCGGCAAAGTCCGCCTCCCGGGCTTCGCGGGACGCTTCCGCCTCCGATGCCTCCGCCGGGACCTGGACGGCGACCGCTTCCGGTCCCGCTGCAAATGCCCACGCCGGAAGGCCCAGCGCCAGCGCCAGCACAAGGACCCATGCAACGATGCTTCGTTTCACTGTCGTTCTCCTCCGTTCTTCTGTCGTGCCCGCCCCCGGGCGTCCGCCCCGGGCCGGACCGTTCCCCTGCATTATAAGGCGGGACGGAGAAAAATACAAGATACCGGGACGGCTGATTTGCGCGTTTCCGATATCTTGTGTTCGCGGGGCGCAGGGCGTGCGGCGCGGGCTTCTCTCTCCCGGTTTCAAACCCTCCCACAGCTCCCAGATCCTTCCGGACGCCCCCGCCGATGCTGGTATTATTCACCATAAAAGCTCAATATGATTTGTTATTTCCGTCATATTGACGAAACTGCGGAAATCGATTATCCTGTTATCAAGAAAAGGTATCTCCGCGCTACGGGTTTTGCGCACGGCGTGGAGAAAAATTTTCGCTTTGTTGCCGGTTCCAAAGGAACAGAAAAAGGAGGATATTATGTTTCAGTATGTCAGTTCTCCCCTCGCGCTGTCCGTCTTCGGCCTGTTCGCCACGGTCATCTGCTTCGGTCTGGAGCAGATCGGCGTCGGCGTAAAGGGCGCGGACCCTGAGAAGCTGCAAAAGAGCCTGGGCCGTATCGCCATCCTCTTCGGCGGCGTCTGCCAGCTGGTGGGCGCGGCCTGGCTGGCCTTCGGCGGTCCCAAGGAGGATCCCTTCCATGTGGCCGTGTTCGGCTTCTTTGGCTTCTTCTGGATCCTGGTCGGCCTGCACTTCATCAAGGGCGGCGACAAGAAGGTCATGGCCCACTTCTTCTTCACCGGCCTGGTGCTCTGCGCCCTCTTCACCCTCTATGCCGTCACCCACGACATGCTCTGGCCGCTGGGCATCGACCTGATCGTCATCGACGTGCTGCTCATCAGCCTGATCATCGGCTGGTACACCGGCAACAAGTGGATCAACAAGTTCGCCGGCCTGTGCAACATCGCCATCGGCATCATTTCCTTCTTCCTGCTCTATCCCAACTTCGTCTGAGCCTCCGTCCA
>JAFYIF010000301.1 GCA_017538775.1 Oscillospiraceae bacterium
GGTACGGACACCTACAGCGCCGTGGCCGCGGCGGTGGGCGCGCTGAAAGGCCCGCTCCACGGCGGGGCCAACGCCAAGGTCATGGAGATGCTGGGCCACATCGACGCCAACGTGCCCGATCTGACCGACGCGGCCATGCGGGACTATCTGGCCCGGATCCTCCACGGCGAGGCCGGGGACGGCTCCGGCAAGATCTACGGGCTGGGGCACGCCATCTACACGATGAGCGACCCCCGGGCCGAGGCCATCAAGAAATATGCCCGGGGCATGGCCGAGCGCCAGGGCTTTGGCCGCCGCTTCGCCCTGCTGGAGGCGGTGGAGCGGGTGGGCATCCCCCTGCTGATGGAGGAAAAGGACCAGGATATCCCGATGTGCGCGAATGTGGACCTCTACTCCGGCCTGGTCTACGAGATGCTGGGCATCCCCGCGGACCTCTACACGCCCCTGTTCGCCATCGCCCGCATCGCCGGCTGGTGCGCCCACCGGCTGGAGGAGCTGTTCACCTGCAACCGCATCATCCGCCCGGCCTACCGGTCCTCCATGCGCTATGGGCCGTATGTGCCGATCGAGGAGCGGGGGATGGAGACTGAAAACTGAAGACTTAAGACTTAAGAATGAATAATTTGGTGCGAATCCGGCGTGCTGCTTTCGATTTGCACCAAATTATTCATTTTTCATTTTTCAGTTTTCAGTCTTCAGTTTTCCGTCTTCCGTTCTCTTTTTTCCACCAGTTCCATAGCCCGCGTTAACATCACCGCCGCGTCTCCCCTGCTGAGGCTCCCGTCCGTGAACCGGCAGCCCTCCGGCACCAGGCCGCAGGCGCTGAGGTTGGCCGCGCTCTGTCTGGCCCAGGCGGGGATCGCCTCGTCCAGGGCGTACCAGGTCTGCATCGCGTCGGTCAGGGCCAGGGCCCGGTCCAGCAGCGCGGCGGCCTCCGCCACGGTGATGGGCTCGCCGGGGCGGAACACGGGGCTTCCCCCCTCCCCTGCCGGGCTGCCCTTGACCAGGCCAAGTCGGGCCGCCGCCTCCAGATAGCCTCTGGCCCAGGCGCTGACGGCGGCGCTGTCGGCGAAAGTCTCAATCCCCTCCGCCTCCAGGGGGGCCAGCCCGGCGACCTTGCAGCACAGGGCCAGGAACTCCTCCCGGCGCACAGCCTCCTCCGGGGCGAAGACGTAGCTGCCGTTCAGCTGCGCCCCCACATAGATCCCCGCCTCCGCCAGACGCGCCGCGGCGTAGGCGGCGGGAGACCCGGTGGTGTCCGCGTAGCGCAGGACCGTCTTCTGTTTGAGCAGCTTGAGGATGACGGTGGCCTCCTGGCTCAGGTTGCCCTCCGCGTCCTCGGCCTTGTAGCCGAAGTAGTCCTTGCCCCGCCGCCCCTCCTCCGGGGTGTAGACGAAGCTGCCGTTCTCGCCCAGCTCCACCGTCCCCTTGCCCGGCGGGGTGGTGATGATGAAGCGCAAGGGCCCGCCGTCCGGGTCCGTGGCCCGCAGGCAGCCGCCCACGGAGACGCCCCGGTAGGTCTCCAGCTCCAGATTCTCCGCCACGGGGGGCCGCCCCTCGGCCCTGCCCCGGACGCCAAACCCGAAGCTAAGCAGGGAGACCAGCGCCAGCGCGGTCGCAATGGCACGATGTTTCATCAAAAAAACCTCCGATCCCGTAGTTTCAAGCCTAGCTTGCGCGGGATCGGAGATATTATTCTGTCGAAATCTGGTTCAGCCCTGGGACTTGGCCGCGCCGCTCTTTTTTCTGCGCCGGGCGTGGCGGCGGCGCTGGCTGCTTTTGGATTTGTAGAAGTTCTGCATCCCCTCGTCGGCCTCATAGAGGATGCGGTTGACGGACCAGGTCTCCTCCTCCGTGCGTTTCAGCTTGACGCGCACCAGATAGCTGCCGTGGGTCTCGCAGACCCCCAGGGTCATGTAGCGCTTGTCCCCCTGATTGACCCAGCGCTGGAGACTCAGCGGCGCGCCGCAGACGGGACAGCGCAGATTGCGGAGCCCCTCGTCCGCGAAGGCGGCGTTGCGGCTGGCGTAGCCGGTGAAGGTCAGGTGCTCCAGCGGGGCGGGGCCTTCCGCCAGGGCGCGCTCCTCCCGCTCCTGGCGGCGGAGGGAGAGCTGGCGGGCGGCCTCGGTGTAATTGCGCAGGCCCGCCTCCATGTCCAGGTGGGAGCAGACCAGGCCGGTGTTGTAGGCGTCCCCCAGGGCGTCGTGGGCCACGCGGGTCTGTTCGATGCCGAAATGCTCCATGGCGGTGGCCAGGGCCTTCTGGTTTTTGTCGCCCTCGGTCTGCATATTGTAGATCAGCTGGAGGTTCACCCAGCCGTCGATCCAGTCCCAGTCCTGGTCGTGGACGATGATGTTCTGCTCCAGGATGCCCTTGTCGTCATAGCCCCAGGTCAGGAAGGTGCAGCCCTCGCCGCAGAAGTCCCGGAACTGCCGGAAGGCCTCCACAAAGCCGGGGGCGTGGCTCAGACGGTTCCCGTCGATGCCGGTGAGCTTTTTCACCTTGTAGTGCATTTTGCGGAAAAAGACCGGCTTCACGTCGATCTGAAACTCCTCGCCGGGGGTCCAGTCCTCGTTCAGCTTGACCGCGCCGATCTCGATGATCTCCCCCCGGAGATGGATGGGGAGGTAGTTGAAAACCGAGCTCTTGGAGCTCATCGCCTGGTTCCATTCCAGGTCCACCACGATATAACTGATGATCGCTCACCGCTTTCTGTCGTTGTCTGCGCCGCCGGGGCGCTGTATGTCAGGATAGTATAGCACAGAAAAGCGCGGCTGCACAACAGTTTTTTCATTGTATCCCGGAAAATGTCGTGCTATAATAGCTCAACTCTGATTATGGCAACAGGAAAAAGGAGGCGCTTTTCGATATGAAGATCGCAGTACTCTGCGGCGGACTGAGCAACGAACGCGACGTTTCCATCTCCAGCGGCACCGGCGTGGCCCGGGCCCTGCTGGCGCGGGGACACGATGTGGTGCTGGTGGATCTGTTTCTGGGCTACAACCGGCCCTTTGAGACGGCGGCGGAGGTGTTCCGCCGGGGGGAGGTCACCCTGGGGGCCGCCGCCATCGGCGCGGACAGCCCGGACCTGGAACAGGTGAAGGGCCTGCGCCCGGACGCCGACGTGCGCATCGGCCCCAACGTGCTGAGCCTCTGCCGGGCCGCCGACCTGGTGTTTCTGGCCCTCCACGGGGAGGAGGGGGAGAACGGCAAGCTCCAGGCCGCCCTGGATCTGAACGGCGTGCGCTACACCGGCTCGGGCTATCTGGGCAGCGCCCTGGCCATGCACAAGGGCCTGAGCAAGGCCCTGTTCCGGCAAAACGGCATCCCCACGCCGGAAAGCCGCATCCTGCACCGGGGCGCCCCCATCGGCGAGATGCCCGCGCAGTGCGTGGTGGTGAAGCCCTGCAGCGGCGGGAGCAGCGTGGGGACCAGCATCGTCCGCTCTCCGGCGGAGTACGAGGCCGCCGTGGAGCTGGCCTTCCGCTATGAGTCCGAGGTGCTGGTGGAGACCTACATCCGCGCCCGGGAGCTGACCGTGGGCGTGATGGACGGCGTGGCCATGCCGGTGATTGAAATCATCCCCAAGAGCGGCTTTTATGACTATCAGAACAAATACCAGGCCGGGGCGACGGAAGAACTCTGCCCCGCCCCCATCGGCGCGGAGGCCACGGCCCGGGCGCAGAAGCTGGCCGAGGACGTGATGCGTGCCCTGCTGGTGGACGCCTACTGCCGGGTGGACATCCTCTGGGATACGGAGTCGGACCGGATGTATGTGCTGGAGGCCAACACCCTGCCGGGCATGACCCCCACCAGCCTGATCCCCCAGATGGCGGCGGCCCAGGGCCTGGACTACGGCCAGCTCTGCGAGCGGATCATGGAAGTGAGCCTGAAAAAGTATGAGAGCGCTGACGCTTGACCGGATCGCGGCGGTCTGCTGCGCGCAGGTGCATGGGGAGACGCCGCCGGGAGAGATCACCGCCGTGGTCACCGACAGCCGGGCCGTGACGCCGGGCTGCCTCTTCGCCGCCATCCGGGGCGAGCGCTCCGACGGACACGACTACATCGCCGCCGCCCTGGCCGCCGGGGCCAAGTGCGCCCTGGCCGAGCGTCTGCCGGAGGGCGTCCGGAGCTGCGTGCTGCTGGTGGAGGACACCCTGCGGGCCCTGCAGGCCCTGGCCGGGTTTTACCGGGCGCAATTCTCCCTGCCCCTGGTGGGCGTCACCGGCTCCGTGGGCAAGACCACGGCCAAGGAGATGCTCTCCTGCGTGCTGGCCCGGCGCTACCGGGTCCACAAGACCCAGGGCAACTTCAACAACGACCTGGGCGTGCCCCTGACCCTCTTCGGGCTGCGGGAGGAACACAGCGCCGCCGTGGTGGAGCTGGGGGTCAGCCACCCCGGGGACATGGACCGCATCGCCGTCCTTGCCCGGCCCACCGTGGCGCTCTATACCAACATCGGGGACGCCCATCTGGAATTCCTGGGCAGCCGGGCCGGGGTGCTGGCGGAGAAAAGCCGGATGAACGCCTTTTTGCCCCCGGACGGCCTGGCGGTCTGCAACGGGGACGACCCCCTGCTGGCCGCGATGGACTGCCCGGTGCCGAAACTCTGCTACGGCCTGGGGGCCTGGTGCGACGTGCGGGCCGAGGACGTGGAGACCGACGGGGAATCCATCCGCTGCACCGTGGTGACCGAGCGGACGCGCTTCCCCCTGCGCATCCCCGCCTTCGGGGAACACATGGTCTACGCCGCCCTGGGCGCGGCGGCGGTGGGCATGGCCCTGGGCCTGAGCCCGGCGGAGATCGCCGCCGGGGTGGCCGACTATGTGCCCGTGGGCAGCCGGAGCCGGGTCCTGAAAACGGGGCAGTTTACCGTTATCGACGACTGTTACAACGCCAACCCCACCTCCACCGCCTCCGCCCTCCGCTCCCTGGCGGCCCTGCCGGGGCGGCGGGTGGCGATATTGGGCGACATGCGGGAGCTGGGGGAACAAAGCGCGGCGCTCCACCGGGAGACCGGCGCCCTGGCGCGCAGCCTGGGCATCGACCTGGTTCTGACCTGCGGCGCCGAGGCCCGGCACATCGCGGAAGGGGCCGGGGACAGGGCCCTGGACTACCCGATCAAGCGGATGCTGCTGGCGGCCCTGCCCTATGTGCTGCGTCCCGGGGACGCGGTGCTGGTGAAGGCCAGCCGGGGGGCCCGGTTTGAGGAGGTCACCCGGGTCCTGGAACACCTGGCGCTGGCCCCGAAGCCGGAGCTGTGGGACCTCTGCGACGCTTCCGGCAACGCCACCGGGGAGACCCGGCTGCGGGGCCAGCCCCTGCGCCCCGGGGAATACCACAAGATCGTCCACGTCTGGCTGCGGCGCTCCGACGGGGCCTACCTGCTCTCCCGGCGGGACGAGAGCCGCCCCACGGACGGGCTGCTTTGGGAGTGCGTGGGCGGCAGCGTCCAGGCCGGGGAGACGGGCCGGGCCGCGGCGGTGCGGGAGGTCTGGGAGGAACTGGGCATTCATCTGGACGGCGCGGCGGGCCAGCTGCTGCTGCACCGGGCCAGGCCGGAGTGGTTTGACTATCAGGAGGTCTGGCTCTTCCCCTGGGAGGGGGAGGCCGACCTGGCCGCCGCCCCCACGGCGGAGGTCTGCGCCGTCCGCTGGGTGAGCCGGGCGGAGCTGGAGGACCTGCACCGGCGGGGGGAACTGGTGCCCACGCTGGAATACATGCTGGAACTCTGAGGGAAAAATGTCTCGGAAACCAACACCCCGCAAAGCGACTAGGCTTTGCGGGGTGCTTTCTTATCTGGGGTCGGGTTCGGAACACTGCGCCCTGGCGCAGCCGCCGCAGGCATCGCAGCCGCAGCCGCAGGAGGGGGCGCCCGCTTTTTTTCTGCGGACCATGCTCCGAATCACCAGCGCCACGACCGCTGCGAGGACTGCGGCCAGGGCGATGTTGACAAGATTGGCGGAGATCCAGGCGATCATGCAATCACCTCCTTTGCGCGTGGGCGCTCAATGCAGCGTCAGCTTCTGGGCTTCCCGGTAGGGCTTGAACAGCTGCCACAGGAGCAGCGCCAGCAAGGAAAGCGCCAGGACCAGGCCCACGGCGCTCGCGCCGCCCGTGAAGAGTCTCCCCAGCTGCCAGACCAGGAAGGCCGCGCCCCAGGCGAAGGCGCACTGGTAGCCGATGGCAAACCAGGTCCATTTCCGGCTGTTCATCTCCCGCCGGATCGCGCCGATGGCCGCGAAGCAGGGGGCGCAGAGCAGGTTGAAGATCAAAAAGGCATAGGCGGCAAGTTTGCCGTGCCCGCCGGAGAAGGCGTCGAAGTCCTCGGCGACCCGGTCCCAGATCTGGTCGCCGTTCTCCTCCAGTTCTTCCTCGCCCTCCTGGTCGTCATAGGCATACATGATACCGAAGTTGGCCACGACCTCCTCTTTTGCCACAAGGCCGGTCACCGTCGCGGCGGTGGGCTTCCAGTCGCCGAAGCCCAAGGGCTTGAAGACGATGGACACGGGCTGGGCGATCCGGGCCAGGATCGAGTCGTCCATGGGCTCGACCTCGTCCTCCGGGATGCCCATGCGCCCGGACACGAGGGCGACATATTCCTCCGTGACCACGGCATCGTCCTCGTAGAGCTCGTCTACCATGCCAAAGCGTCCGTTGACGAAGCCGAAGCTGGTGAGGAACCAGATGACCATGGAGGACACGACGATGACGGTCCCGGCGCGCCGGATGAAGGACCAGCCCCGCTCCCAGGTGCCGCGCAGGACGTTGCCCCAGGCGGGCAGGTGGTAGGCGGGCAGCTCCATGACAAAGGGGGCCGGGTCCCCCGCGAACCTTTTGGTCTTCTTCAGCATGACGCCGGAGATCACGATCGCCGCCACGCCGATGAAGTAGGCGGAGGTGGCGACCCAGGTGCTGCCGCCGAAGAGCGCTCCGGCGATCAGGCCGACGATGGGCATTTTCGCGCCGCAGGGCATGAAGGTCGTAGTCATGATCGTCATGCGGCGGTCCCGCTCGTTTTCAATGGTGCGCGTCGCCATCACGCCGGGCACGCCGCAGCCGGTGCCGACGAGCATCGGGATGAAGCTCTTGCCGCTCAGGCCGAAGCGGCGGAAAATGCGGTCCATGATGAAGGCGATGCGGGCCATATAGCCGCAGTCCTCCAGCAGACAGAGCATCA
>JAFYIF010000302.1 GCA_017538775.1 Oscillospiraceae bacterium
GGCAAGAACTTCCGCTTTACCCTGACGACCAACGGTATGCTGATCGACGATGATGTGATCGATTTTGCCAATCGGGAAATGAGCAATGTTGTGCTCAGCCTTGACGGCCGGAAGGAGATCCATGACCGCTGCCGGGTGGACTACGCCGGGAACGGGAGCTATGACCGCATCGTGCCGAAGTTCCAGAAACTGGTGGCGGCCCGGGGCGGGAAGAACTACTACATCCGGGGCACCTTTACCCACGCCAACCCGGACTTCACGAAGGACCTGCTGCACATGGCGGACCTGGGCTTCACGGAACTGAGCATGGAGCCGGTGGTCTGCGCCCCGGACGACCCGGCGGCCCTGACGCCGGCGGATATCGAGACCGTGAAAGGGGAGTACGAGCTGCTGGCAAAGGAAATGCTGCGCCGGGAGCGGGAGGGGCGGCCCATCACCTTCTATCACTACATGCTGGACCTGAGCGAAGGCCCCTGCATCTACAAGCGCATCTCCGGCTGCGGCAGCGGCACGGAGTACATGGCCGTCACCCCCTGGGGGGACCTCTACCCCTGTCACCAGTTCGTCGGGGACGCCCAGTACCGCCTGGGGGATGTCTGGAAGGGCGTGGAAAACACGGCCCTGCGGGAGGAATTTCGCGCCTGCAACGCCTATGCCCGCCCGGACTGCGCCGACTGCTGGGCGCGGCTCTGGTGTTCCGGCGGTTGCGCGGCCAACGCCTACCACGCCACGGGCAGCATCCGGGGCGTCTACGCCCCGGGCTGCGAGCTCTTCCGCAAGCGCATCGAGTGCGCGATCATGCTGAAAGCAGCCGAGGCGGCGGAGGCATGACCACCCCCGTCTGGGACTTCATCCAAAATTACGCAGCCTCCGGCGTTCTGCGGCTGCACATGCCCGGGCACAAGGGGGCCCCGGCCCTGGGCTGCGAGGCCCTGGACCTGACGGAGGTGGCCGGGGCCGACTCCCTCTACGCCCCCACGGGCATCATCCGGGAGAGCGAGGCCAACGCCGCCGCCCTCTTCGGCAGCGTCCGGACCCTGTATTCCACCGAGGGCAGCAGTCAGTGCATCCGCGCCATGGTCCACCTGGCCCTCCGGCACCGCGCCCCCGGCGTCCCGCCCGTCATCCTGGCCGGGCGCAACGCCCACAGCAGCTTCCTCTCCGCCTGCGCCCTCTGCGGGGCCGAGCCGGACTGGCTCTGGCCGGAGGCGGGGGAGGGGCTGCTCTCCTGCACCCTCCGCCCGGCGGCGCTGGAAAAGCAGCTGGACGCAGCGGGGACGTGCTGCGCCGCCGTCTATGTCACCAGCCCGGACTATCTGGGCGGCATGGCGGACGTGGCGGGCCTGGCGGCGGTCTGCCACGCCCGGGGCCTGCCTTTGCTGGTGGACAACGCCCACGGGGCCTATCTCCGCTTCCTGCCCGGGGCGCGGCACCCGCTGGAGCAGGGGGCGGACCTGGTCTGCGACAGCGCCCACAAGACCCTCCCGGTCCTCACCGGCGGGGCCTGGCTCCACATCGCCAACGAGGCATACGCCCCCGCCGCGAAGCAGGCCATGGCCCTCTTTGGCTCCACCAGCCCCAGCTATCTGACCCTGGCCTCCCTGGACCTCTGCAACGCCCGGTTGGCAACGGACTATCCCATGCTGCTGGCAGAGGCCCAGCGGGACGCCGCAGCCCTGCGCCAGACCCTGCTGGAGCTGGGCTGGACGGTCCGCCCCTCCGACCCGCTGCGCATCACCTTACAATGTGATGGAGCAAAAGCCGCGGCCCGCCTCCGCGCCCGGAACATGGAGCCGGAGTACGCCGGCCCAGACGCCCTGGTGCTGATGCTGACGCCGGAAAACGCGGCGGCGGCCCGCGCCCGGGTGCCGGAGGCCCTGGGCCGCTGCGATCTGCCCGCGCCCGTTCCGCCCCCGCCCCTGCCGCGCCCGGAGCGGATCTGCTCGGTCCGGGAGGCCCTGTTTGCCCCCCAGGCGCGCTGCCC
>JAFYIF010000303.1 GCA_017538775.1 Oscillospiraceae bacterium
CGATCCGGAGACGGACAAGAGCTGGACCTACCACATCCCCGACACCGACCCGATCTATCGCTATGAGCTGAGCTATGACACCGACGTGAACATGGACGGCCAGGAGGAGACCGTCGTGGTGGAGAACACCGCCACGGGCAAGGGCGGCATCGACAGCGACCGGGCCGTGCTGCCCCCGCCGGGCGCGCCGGGCTTTGACATCAAAAAGCAGGCCACCGACGTGAGCTCCACCGGCGTCACCTGGGAGATCACCGTGACCGTGGCGGGCACGGCGCTGGACTATGAGCGGCTCGTGCTGAAAGAGCATTCCGGCCTTAAGACCAGCTCCAACAACCCACCTACATGGGCATACGAGTACATCCCTTCCAAATACATGGAAATCAACGGGGAGAAAAAGTGGTACAAGGAATCGCTGGTCAAGGTAGAGGTCATCGGCCTGGATGAGAACGAGACCTTTGTGGTGACTTACGGCAGGTACGATGATCAAAACAAATGGCAGACCTTTCCCGGCACCGGGGGCGGTGAGATCCTGACTGCGGCGACAGGCGCTCAGGTGTTGGAGACATACTTCTCCAACTCCCAAAACACGAGTCAGTGGAGTCCCGACTACTTTTCGATGGAGTTTTTTCATACGAATGACGAAGCGCAGCAGGTAGGCAACCTCAGCAAACCGGACGGCGAGTCCCCGTCGCGGACAGTCACCGTCCGTCTGACGACAAGTTTCCCGGAAGACTGGGCCACAAAGGCCAGAGAGTTTCTGCGGCAAAATCAGAGCATCGACATCCATGCCTATTCCCATATCAACTGGATCTCCGTAGAGACGCCCGGCCCCGACGGAACGCTGACCACCAGAGCCTTCGACACCGACAAGATCAGCCCCATGCCGCCGTATGTGTACAAGACTGTGCTGAACCAATCAGACGGGGGAGCGGATTCCTCCCTTGCCGAAGAGAAGAAGAAAATGGACAGCTATATCCTGAGTTGGCCTAATCCGACCGTAAAAAGCGACAGAGAAGTTGGAAGTGAAACCGGGAAAAACCACCGGGGCGAACCGATTTTTCCCTGCTTTCACTATCAGGTTCTGGTCACCGGGATCCAGTACGATGAACCGATCGTCATTGAAGACAGTTTTGATACCTCCCTGTTTGATATCATCGTCGTCAGCGACAATTTCCCGGGCGGGCGCTATGTCATGACTTGGGAAAGCAAAAAGTGGACGCACAATTATTTCCCGAAGGTCTTCGGCACGATGAACTTCTCATCGTCCCTCTCCACCGGGCAAAGCAATTATGACCTTACCAATCCAGATTCTGTGCTGATGGGCTTTGGATATAACAACACGAACTGGTACCGGAAAGCGGAGGACTACGACTGCACCTTTGAAAAGACAGACACCGGCTTCCGCGTCACCATCGAAAAGCCCTTCCGCAACGTCAACGGGGACCTGTACCCCATCTACGGCATCGACTACTGGCTGATTCCGAAGGATCTGGCCGCGCTGAAAACCATCGAGGAAATGGCAAAAGCCAACGGCCAGGCCACGGGCGAGCCGAAAGCGCCCTTTACCAACACAGCTTCCTCTCGGGGCATCTCCGCCAGCACCACCGTCAAGATCCATGCCCTCAACAACTTCATGCCCATTGACAAAACCTCCCAGACCTTTGTGGAGCTGACGGGCGGGGACAGGGTCCAGATGGATGACACGGAAACTGGCCGCACGATCCCGGAGGGCGTGAAGAAAGATGATATTGCGCGCTATGTGATGCATTACCACATTGTGCTGAACAAGGGAAAGGAGCGCCTGAACGACGGCAACTCCATCGTGGCCGAGGACGAGTTCAGCGATAACCTTTCCGTGGACTACCGGAGCATCCAAATCACCACCGACCCCGCCGACGCTGCGGCCCAGGTGTCTTATGACTACAGCGGGAATGTCGGCACCTTCGTCATTCCCGACGAGACCATGGTGATCATCGACTACGACGCCCTGCTCATCCCCAGCGAGGGGACGGGGACCCGCAGCGTCTCCAACACCGTGCGGATGCTGCAATACACGAAAACCCTGGGGGACAATGTGGAATACGGCGGCGCCATGGCCGGCTCCGCGACCAACCCGTCGATCCTACTGAAAAAGTACGGCTCCGGCCACATGGAGGCCCCCGGACTGAACGGCGCGGTGTTTCAACTGTATGAATACCATCAGGATAACCTCGATCGCCCCACGCGCTACCAGAAGGGCGACCCGCTCGCGAAAGATAACTTTTCGCCCATGTTCTATCCGGATGGGGAAAGTATCATCACCTTCGAAACGGCAAATCTGCAGGACTACGGCGACGGCTACGCGGAGATCGAGCTGATCCAGGAGTTCCACGGCACCACGCTGCAGCCGAAGAAAACCTACGGCCTCCGGGAGGTGACAGCGCCCCGAGGAACGGCGGCAAACGGAGACACGATCCAATATCAGCTCCCCCACAACGACGCGAGCTTCTATTGCTATGTGTTCACCATCGATTCGAGCGCCGATTACGGAAGCTATGTCTTCATGCAGGACGACATCATGAAGGTCAGCAACACGCCGCAGGGCCTGGGGCTGCACTTCAACAAGCATCTGGACGGCAACTGCACGCTGAGCGACCAGGAGAAGGCAAAGCTGCACTATCAGCTTTTCGCCAAACGGCAGCCCGCAGAGGGCGAGGAGGCCGTCTATATGCCCATCATGACCACGGTGACGGACCCGGATACCGGCGAAAGCTCCGAAGAGCCGGACGGGCGCTTTCAGAACATCACCTATGCGCAGATCGCCGAGAAATGCGGGACCAGCCTCCACGGTCTGACCATTGAGAGCGGCGCGGAGGCGGGCGAATACCTGCTGGTGGAATACGGCTCGGACGAGATCCTGGCGGCGCATCCCGACTGGAGCTGGCGCGGCACCTATGTGGAGAATAACGGCATCGAGCGGACCTTCAGCAACAGCATGCAGACGGTCTACGACGCCGACGGCAAGAACGCGCAGCAGGTGTACGGCATCCCCTTCACCGTGACCTCCGACAACATCCGCTATGCCGAGGACAAGACCCTCACCCTCACCAACAGCTATACCCGCGAAACGGTGAATCTCACTGCCACCAAGCGCTGGCAGGGTCCGGATGGCTCCGGCATGGCCTGGCCCTCCGGCAAGAGCGTGGTCTTTACGCTGGGCACGGTCGCGGACGGCGTTTTCACCCCCGTCCCCGATGTCTCGCCCGTCACGCTGGACTATGGGAAGGACCAGAATGGCGAGGACAGCCCCGGCGTGGCCAGCTTCAAAAACCTGCCCAAATACGAGGTGGTGGAGCTAGACGGCGTACAGAAAAAGCAGCCGATCCATTACGCGGTCTGGGAGGACGCCATCGGGGGCTACACCGTCGTCTATCCCGGCAACGCCACTTACGCCACCCTGGACGAAACCGCCGGCGCCGTCATCTGCAACCGGATGGAGTCCACCTCCGTCACGGTGTCCAAAGCCTGGGAGGATAACATCCCCGATAACGCCACGGTCACCTTCCGCCTCTACGCCTGCACCGACAGCGCCCCCACCCCCGCCTGGGTCAGCAACGTCAACGACATCGTGCTGGACGGCGTGGCCGACGAGGGTACCTTCGGCGAGCTGGCAGCCTGGCAGGCCAGCTTCACCGGGCTGCCGAAGTACAGCGGCAGCGAGGAGATCCACTATCTGGTCAAAGAGATCGCCTGCTCCGTGCCCGGATATGAACCGGTGCAGGAATTCGCCGCAGACGGGGGGACCATCACCAACGGCCGCGCCGCCCTCAGCTTCCGGGTGCAGAAAGTCTGGTCCGGCACCCCCGGCGACGCCTGGCCGGAGGGGGTGCAGATCACCCTGCGTCTGGTCCGGGCGACCAAAACCGGGACGCCGGACGCGGCGTTCTTCGCCGACTATGTGATCGGCAAAAAAGCTGACACCGGCGAGATTGAAGTCCTGTCGCAGTCTAAAATCCATGACCCCTACGGGGAGGAACGGACAGACAGCGGAGTCTGGGACGAGGAAGAAAGCACCCTGACCGTATCCCATCTGCCAAAATTCGACGGCAGCGGCAACGAACTGCGCTACTATGCGATGGAAATCGCTGTCAAAAACGCCGCGGGCGACGACCTGTCCGGACAGTTCCAGACCAGCTACAAGACCGCCAACAACTACAACAGCGACCGCGCCGATTCCGGCGGAAAAGTGGTGAACGCCAGTTCCTCCAAGGCACTGAGCATCTCCAAGACCGTGGACGGCAACCAGGCCGACCGGACCCGCAGCTTCCACTTCAAGGTGGACTTGTCCTCCGGCGGCAGCGCCTACAGCGGCGCGGTGGCCTACACCGGCCCGGCCCAGGCGGAAGACGACGGCGGCAAGCTGAGCTTTGTAAACGGCACGGCGGTGATTTGCCTGAAACACGGCGAGAGCCTGACCTTGCAAAACCTCTCCGGCAGCCTCAGCTACACGGTCACGGAGACCGACGCGGCGGACTATCAGACCACCTGTTCCGTGAACGGAGCGACAGCCAGCGCCACCACCACGGTCAGCGGCAGCCTGTCCGACGATCCCGAGCTGGCCTTCACCAACGCCCGCCAGGTGGAGGTCCCCACCGGCCTCCGCTTCGAGACCGCCCTCTTCGCCGCGGCCCTCCCCCTGAGCGCCCTGGCCATGTACCTCCTGCTCCGCCGCAGAAAAGAAGAATGAGTCAAAAAGAAAGCCGCATCCAGGCCAAAAACCCGGATGCGGCTTTTCCAATGAGTCAGAAGGGACGGTTCTCTCTGACTCATTTTTCGTTCTAAGCCGGCGTTCCGTCGAGCCTTCCGATGAAAAACACATAGCCGTAGTGCCGCCCGAATTGCCGGTACAGCGCCACCTCATCCCGGTTCAGCGCAGCGTAAGTCTGCATCTCCGCGCTCTCCGGGTATTTCTCCAGCATCGCCTGAATGGCCCGCTCCCGGGGCGCGAAGTAGTGCTCGGTCCAGCAGTCCTCCGTCAGGGCGAAGGCGGCGACGAAGCGATAGCCGCAGCCGCGCAGGATCCCCACATTGGTCTCCACCGCGTCCAGCGGGCTGCCCGCCTCGGCCCAGAAGCGCGCTACGGCCTCGGGCCGCTCCGGTGTCAGCCAGCAGGGACAGCTCACGGCCACGCAGCCGCCGGGGCGCAGAAAGTCCCGCCAGTGCCGCAGCCCGGCTTCCAGGCCGATGTTGTCCACGGCCCCCTCCGACCAGATCAGATCAAAGGACTGCCGTTCAAATGGCAGGTCCCCCATGTCTCCGGCGACGCCCCGCACCCGGTCCCCGAAGCCCCGCGCCCTGGCCCGCTCGTTCAGCTTCTCGGCCATGGCGGGGAACAGGTCCAGCCCGACGATCTCCCCGGGCAGCGCCTGGGCCAGCAGCAGGGTCTGGCCCCCGGTCCCGCAGCCCAGGTCCGCGATTTTTTGAAAGCGCTCCGGCGGCCCCAAAAACGCGAGGGCCCGCCGTACCGTCTCCGGGCTGCCCGGCCCCTGCCGCTCCAGCCCGATGTGCGCCTCCAGCAGAAGCTCCAGCATCGTGGGATGTCCGTCTTCCATATCCGCCCGCTCCTTTCCTCAGTCCGCGTCCAGCGCTTCCAGCAAAAAACTGACGGGCCGGAACCCGTCGTTGCAGGAGAGCATCGCGGAACGTTTGTTTTTCATCCAGCCGTCAAAAAAGTCCTCCGCCCCATGGGCCAGCGCCAGCACAAAGGGCGACAGCGTCTCCCAGGCGCTGGCACAAAAGCCCGCCGGCATCCGCCAGCCGTCGCAGAGAAAGACCTGTCCCAGTTTCATGTCACAGGCGTGCTCGATGGGGTTTTCATATTCCGCCATCAGGTCCGGGTAACAGGCCATGCGCATAACGGTGATCTTCACTTGTTTCATATCCGTTTTCCTCCCGTTCGGCTGAGCGAGTCCACAATGTGCTGCGCGGCGGGGCGGGAATCGCCTCAGGTCTTCGGCAACCTGAATCTGTACGTTCCCTTTTGCGGTAAATGCGCGTTCCATGTTCGCTTTTTCGTGCTCGATGTTCGCTTCCTGTCCCGCAATGTTCGCTTTTTCCGGCACTGAAAAGGTGTCGATGAAACCCTTGTTGAAAAAGCTTCCGTTTCTCCATCATTCCGTTCCCTCCCGGCTCAGCTGCACCACGTACTCCACGTGCCTCGGAGCAACAGCGTGAATAAAAATGCCGTTATCTAAGCTGTTGTCACGACCGTCGACGTAAAGAATAGGCCGTTGATCAGTTGAGTCAGGACACCCGGATCGATTACATTGTCTCGGCAAACTGGAATTTGTCGCTCTTAACTATACCGGTGTCCCTACTTCAATCAGATTTCCGTCGGGGTCGTAAAATCTGACAACTTTCTGCCCCCAACTATGTGTCATCAGACGATTAACATATTCTGTTTCTGGGTATAACGTTTCAAG
>JAFYIF010000304.1 GCA_017538775.1 Oscillospiraceae bacterium
CCCGGCGTAGCTGTAGGCGCCCACCAGCGCGCCCACGGCCATGTCCACGTCGATGACCGTGCGCACCGTGGCCCAGTCGCCGCCCAGCTCGATGATCTGGCCCACCAGCGCGCCGTACTCGGTGATGACGCAGTTGCCCAGCTCCAGCCCGTCGGCGCTGCC
Organism: Oscillospiraceae bacterium; assembly: GCA_017538775.1. GTDB lineage: Bacteria > Bacillota > Clostridia > Oscillospirales > Oscillospiraceae > RGIG7114. Next base: position 163 of record JAFYIF010000304.1, read on the forward strand.
GCTGCTGATGGTGAAGGCAGAGGCGTAGTTGCTGGCGTCCCAGCTGACGATCTTGGCGGCGGCCAGGTCGAAGTCCGTGTGCTTCTCCCGGAAGCCCAGCAGCTCCCGGTAGCGGGCGTTCTCCGTCTCCAACTGGGCGACGCTGCGGACCTGTTCCCGCAGCCGGGCGTTCTCCGCCTTGAGCTTGTTGTTTTCCTCCAGCACCCGGTTGTAGGCGTAGATGGAGCCGTAGATGCTCTCCACCCAGCTCAAAACCGCGCTGGTGGCCCGCTGCAGCGGCGCGCTCAGGGCCTGACCGGAAGCGCGCAGAAAGCCCGCGCGCCCGCCCAGCGCCCCGCTGACCAGCCCCACCAGCAGCGCCGCCAGCACGACCCCCACAGCCATCCGCGCCCCGTATTTGGATAAATAGTGCTTCAGCTTCATCTTGTCGTCCTCAATTACCCTCGTTGCCTCGCAGAGTTTCGCGCCCGGAGGCGCGAAAGAAAGTCAAATTTCATTTTTGGCGGAAACCGCGTTGTCGCCAAAAATACCGCTCGCGGAGCGCAATCCCCTCGATTCAGAACCCGGCGAAGCGGTTCTGAATCAAATCAGAGCAGCGTCACACCCAGCTCCCGCAGCAGCCTGCCCAGTGCACACAGAGGCAGACCCATGACGTTGAAAAAGTCGCCCTCCAGCCGCTCCACGAAGAGGCTGGCCAGGCCCTGGGCCCCGTAGGCCCCCGCCTTGTCCAGCGGCTCCCCGGTGGCCACATAGCGGCGAATTTCCCCGTCGTCCAGCTCCCGGAAGTGGACCGCCGTCTCCTCAGCACAGCTCAGGCATCGCCCGTCCCGGATCGCCGTGACGCCGGTGTAGACCCGGTGGGCGCGCCCGGACAGGGCCCGCAGCATCCGGCAGGCGTCCTCCGGGTCCCGGGGCTTGCCCAGCACCGCGCCGTCCAGCGCCACCACCGTGTCCGCGCCGAGGACCAGGTCCCCCGGTCCGGCGCAGCGGCCGGCCACCTCTTCGGCCTTGGCGCGGCTCAGCGCGCACACCAGCTCCGCCGGGGCCAGCCCCGGGTGGGGCAGCTCCTCCCCCAGCGCGGGCACGATCTCCAGCTGCGGCACCCGCAGCATCTCCAACAGCTCCCGCCGCCTGGGCGACGCGGAAGCGAGTATCACACGCATCGTTTCAAAAGCTCCTTTATTCAACTCCGCGATAGTACAAGCCTCTCGTCAGTCCGTTGGGCTGATACTTGCTCTCGCCCAGATAGGTCTTCGTCACCTCCACGCACTCCCGGGGGCTTTCGGTGGTGAACAGCAGCCGTCCGCCCCAGAGACCCAGGGGCAGCACGTCCTCCATCTTGTCCGCCAGGAAGAGCTTGTGGGCGTTCCAGATGACGCAGCGCCCGCCATACTCCCGCGCCACGGGAAAGGCGCTGCCCATGCGGTCGGACAGCACCGGGTTGTCCCCCGCGTCGGCCTGGGCGATCAGGTCCTGGTCGCTGACCATGCAGGGCAGGCGGCCATAGAGGATCAGTTCCGTGTCCTGGGTCTTCACCAGGTCCCGCACCTGCTCCAGCCGCAGCTCGAAGCTGGCCGTGACGCTGCGCAGCCCGGCCTCGGCCAGCACCTGCATGGACTGGGAGTTGAAGACGTTCAGGCCGTAGTCCCCCCGGACGCCCATTCCGGCGGCCCGGGCCAGGGCCACATGGCCCAGGTTCCCCGCCAGGGCCGTGTCCACCCCCAGCTCGGCCGCCTGGCGCAGCCGGCGGCTGATCTCGTCCAGCTCGTCGTCGGTGATGACCCGGGGCAGCACCGCGGCGATGTCCGTGCCCGCCGCCCGGAAGGGGCGCAGCAGCTCCGGCTCGGCGCACAGCAGGGCCAGGGGCACATAGAGGTTGTCCGGCTTCGTCTCCGCCAGGGCCTCGGTGAGCTGGGCCGCCGACTGGACCTGGAGGTTCAGGTGCAGCCGCTCCGGGGCGCTGCCCGGCGTGGGCGGGGGCGGGAGCGGGCCGGAGCGTCGGCGCGGCGTCTCGCTGCGCTGGGCGGTCAGGCCCTCCAGCGCCTCCCGGCGCAGCA
>JAFYIF010000305.1 GCA_017538775.1 Oscillospiraceae bacterium
CTTCCAGCTGCAAAAAGCGGTCAAAATCGCTTTCAAACAGCCGGTCCTGAATGACGCGGTATTTCTCATACTCGCTTTCGGCATAGAGCTTTGCCTGTTCCGCGCTGATCTTGCCCGGTCCGGTCAGGATCTCGTTCCCGTTGAACTCCAGGAAGCCGTCCAGACGTGCGGCCCAATCGGCCATGCTCATGGGGATCCGCCGCTGCGCCTGCAATTCGGCGTAGTCCAGATACAGGGAGACAATGCGTTCCAGATAGGACAGCTCCGTTTCCGACAGATAGTTTTTGGCGACGCTGACATCGGCTTTCACGATCTTTCCGCCCGGTGCCGACTCCCAGCTGGTGAGTCCCATGTGTTCCTTCCCCGCGTCGGCCCGCTCCAGGATCAGCTCCGCCGCCGTGTGCCGGTGGACGGCAAAGTGCAGCTTGTTCTGCACGGTCTGGAAGAAGCGCCGCGTGGTCGCGGCGTCCTTGTCATAGTCAAAGGCCGTGGCGTAGAGGTCGGTCACCTTTTGATAAAACTTCCGCTCCGACATTCGGATCTCACGGATGTTCTGCAACTGGCGCTCAAAGTATTCGTCCGTGAACAGATGCCCGCGAATCAGCCGCTCCTTGTCCATGACCCAGCCCTGGATCGTGTAGTCCTTGACCACCTGAGCGGCCCATTTGCGGAACTGCACGGCGCGCTCGTTGTTGACCTTGAAGCCCACGGCGATGATCGCCTGGAGATTGTAGTGCTTCACTTCACGGGAGACCTGACGTCCCCCCTCCGTTTGAACAATCCGGAATTTCCGGATCGTTGCCCCTTCCTGCAATTCACCGTCTGCGTAGATCTTTTGCAGATGTTCATTGACCGTCCGGACATCCACGCCGTACAGCTCCGCCATCATCCGCTGGGTCAGCCAGATGTTCTCGTCCTCATAGCGCATTTCATAGCTTTCCGGCGTATCACCGGTGGCCGCCACATAAGTCAGATACTCCGCTGCGGAAGAGCGGATCGTGAGTTCCATGTCTTTTCTCTTTGCCATATCTTTCAAACCCCTCCGGAATTGCCCTCTCATGCCCCGGACCTGTAAAAAAGGCGCGCTGCGGATGCCTTGCTTCGCAGCGCGCCCTCTGTCTGCCGGGTCGATCTCTCAGCTCTTGGTCCCCGTCTGCTTTGCCGGGGCCTTTTCCGGGTCGCGGACGGCCTGGAGCAGCCCTTCGGCCAGACCGGCCAGGCCCTGGATCTCGCTGGGGATGATGATCTTCGTGGCGCGGCCATTGGCGGCGGCGGTGAAGCTTTCCAGGGCTTTCAGGCGGATGACGGCGTCGCCCGGGGCGGCCTCGTTGATGCGGCGGATGCCCTCGGCGGTGGCGGTCTGGACTTTCAGGATCGCCTCGGCCTCGCCCTCGGCCTCCAGGATGGCGGCCTGTTTCTTGGCGTCGGCCCGGAGGATGGCGGCGGCCTTCTCGGCCTCGGCGTTCAGGATCGCGCTCTCCTTCATGCCCTCGGCGGTGAGGATGGCGCTCTTCTTCTCGCCCTCGGCCCGGAGGATGGCCTCACGCCGCTCGCGCTCGGCCTTCATCTGCTTCTCCATGGCGTTCTGGATCTCCTTGGGCGGGAGGATGTTTTTCAGCTCCACCCGGTTGACCTTGATGCCCCAGGGATCCGTGGCCTCGTCCAGGATGGCCCGCATCTTGGAGTTGATGATGTCGCGGCTGGTGAGGCACTGGTCCAGCTCCAGGTCGCCGATGATGTTGCGGAGGGTGGTGGCGGAGAGGTTCTCAATCGCCAGCATCGGCTGCTCGATGCCGTAGGTGAAGAGCTTCGGGTCCGTGATTTGGAAGAAAACCACGGTGTCGATCTGCATGGTCACGTTGTCCTTGGTGATGACCGGCTGGGGCGGGAAGTCCGCCACCTGCTCCTTCAGGCTGACCTGCTTCACCACCCGCTCGATGAAGGGGACCTTGAAGTGCAGGCCCACGTTCCATGTGGCGCTGTAGACACCCAGGCGCTCGATGATGAAGGCCCGGGCCTGGGGCACGACGCGGATGTTTTTCACCAGGACCAGGATGAGGATGACGGCGACGATGGCGATGGGAAGATAGTCTTTCATGGGGTTGCCTCCTTCGGTTCAGATGTTGTCTTCCGGCTCCGGGCCGACGATCAGCCGGACGCCGCGGATCTCATGCACGGTGACGCGCTCACCCACGGGGATGGGGGTCCCGTCTTTGCTCCGGGCGGTCCAGATCTTGCCGTCCACGCTGACGGCGCCGGTGCCGTTCAGCTCGTTGATCTCCTCCGTCACCCGGGCCGTGGCCCCGATGACGCGGTCTGCGTTGGTGGGCTGGCTCTTGCTGTTGACGAATTTCCGCGCCAGCGGACGGGTCAGCACCAGGCTCGCCATGCTGACCACGGCGAAGAGGACGATTTGCAGCCACAGCTGCGCCCCCAGCGCGGCGGCAACCAGGGCTGCCAGCGCCCCCAGGGCGAACCAGATGCTGGCCAGGCCGTAGGTTGCCAGCTCCACCAGCACGAACAGCACCGTCAGTCCCGCCCAAATCAGGATTTCCAAGTCGAACGCCTCCCTTCTTTCCGGTGTATTTTGTACAGTATACCGCATTTGACTTGAAAAGTCGAGAAGATTTTGAAAATTTGAACAAAAACCGAGGTCAGGTTGTGTCGAGAAATTAACGCTTTACTTTTATCAAGTAAAGTGATAAAATGAGCTTCGCCCATCGGAAGCGAAAGTATACGGGCATCATCGGAGACGGATATGAACAAACGCATGAAAAAAGAGCGGGATGACCGGATGTATGAGGCGATCCTGACCCTGCGCACCAAGGAGGAGTGCAAACAGTTTTTTGCCGACCTCTGCACGCTGACGGAGCTGCAGGCCATGGAGCAACGCTTTCAGGTGGCCACGCTGCTGGAGCAGGGCATGATCTACACAGAGATCCTGGAGCGCACCGGCGCGTCCAGCGCCACCATCAGCCGGGTGAACCGCTCTTTGCAGTTCGGGGCCAAGGGCTACAGCGTCGTGTTCCGGCGGCTGGGGCTGCGCGGCGGGGAGGAGGAGCCTTGAGATGAATTACACCCCCCTGGCCCCCCTCTACGACGCCTTTACCCGGGACGTGCCCTACGCGGCCCTGGCGGACTGGTACGACGCGCTGCTGAACCCCTCCGGCGCGGCGCGGCGGATGTATCTGGACCTGTGCTGCGGCACCGGGACTCTGACCCTGCTGCTGGCCCGGCGGGGGCGGGAGATGATCGGCGTGGACGCCTCCCCGGAGATGCTGGCCGTGGCCCAGCGCAAGGCCCAGGCGGAGGAGCTGCCGGTCCCGCCGCTGTTCCTCTGCCAGGAGGCGGCGGAGCTGGACCTGTACGGCACGGTCCAGGGGGCCCTCTGTTCCCTGGACGGGATGAACTATCTGCCCCCGGAGGAGCTGCCGGAGCTGCTGCGGCGGCTGCACCTGTTTCTGGAGCCGGGGGGCTTCTTCGCCTTCGACTTCCACAGCCCGGAGCACCTGCGGGAACTGGACGGCGGGGTCTTCGTGGACGAGACGGAGGACGCGCTGTGTCTCTGGCGGGCCAGCTTTGACCCGGAGGAGGCGGCCCTGGTCTACGGCATGGACATCTTCACCCGGGCCGGGCAGCTCTGGCAGCGGGCGGAGGAGGAACATGTGGAGTACGCCCACACGCCGGAGGATCTGCAAAAAGCGCTGGAAGCCGCGGGCTTCATCGACGTGCAGCTGCTCCGCGACGGGCCGGGGAGCGCCCAGGGGCGGCTGTATCTGCGGGCCGTGAACCTGCCACACGGAAAAAAAGAAAAATAGTCCTTGACAATCCGGCGGAGAATGGGTATAATGACAAAGCGCTGTTGAAAAGCGCAGCCTCGGAGGCGTAGCTCAGCTGGTTAGAGCACCTGCCTTACAAGCAGGGGGTCACTGGTTCGAGTCCAGTCGTCTCCACCACGATTTGCCTCGGTAGCTCAGTTGGTAGAGCAGCGGACTGAAAATCCGCGTGTCGCCAGTTCGACTCTGGCCTGAGGCACCATCTGCGGCCTTAGCTCATCTGGTAGAGCGCCACCTTGCCAAGGTGGAGGTAGCGAGTTCGAGCCTCGTAGGCCGCTCCACAGCACAAGAGATTTGCTCCAAACTCCTTTTGGAGCAAATTTC
>JAFYIF010000306.1 GCA_017538775.1 Oscillospiraceae bacterium
CTGTATAAACTAAGTTGATGTCCCTGGTTTCCTGTTCTGAGCATCTCCGGCACCCTCTTTGTTCTCTGGATGCTTCCATTATACCATGCTTTGACTGGTTTGTGCAGACTTTTTCAGTGGTTTCGAACCGTCCCTCCGTCTCAGACACGGAGCGGGCGCAGGCCCTCGCCGCGGAGCAAGCGGTGCAGGAGATGCCCCTCTACCCCCGCACCGGCGGCGTGAAGCTGGTGGACGGCGCGGTGGTCGTCAAACTGAACGAAACGCCGACACCCGTCGGCGAATAAGAAAGGAAGGAATCCACATGAAAAAGAAGCAATGGTTTCGCGTCCTGCTGGCCCTCTGTCTGCTGGTCGGGCTGTTCCCGGCTCTCACCCGGAGCGCCTTTGCGGCGAAGGTCCGCACCCTCTCCCCCTGGGCGGAGGCGGAGATCCTCCGCGCCGACGGCTACGGGCTGCTGGACGTGGGGGTGCTGGCAAGATATGACCATGACATCGCGGAGCCGATGACCGACTGGCGGCAGCCCATCACCCGGGCGGAGTTTGCGCGCTTCGCGCTCAGCTATGCCGCCGTCATGCACCACAGCGACCGGGAGGGCTTCCAGCTCGCGGTGAACGCGCTGCTGGCGGAACAGACGCCCGACGGCACAGGCCCGGAGCTGCCCTTCTCTGACGACGGCAGCCCGGAGGCCGTCGCGGCCCACGCCCTGGGCATTGTGCAGGGCAGGGGCGAAGGGTTTTTTGACCCGGACGCCCGCATCACCCGTCAGGAGGCGGCCACCATGCTCTGCCGGGCCTACGCCGCCAGCGCCGGGGTCTCCCCGGCGGCGGAGGACGCCGCGCCCTTTGCCGACGAGGGGGACATCGACGCCTGGGCGCTGGAGGCCGTTCACGTCCTGCGGGGCCGGAACATCCTCCTGGGCATGGGAAACGGGCGCTTTGAGCCCCAGGGGAACTTCACCGTTGAGCAGTGCGCCGCCTGCTTCCTGCGCCTGGCAGAGCAGATGCCGGTGAGCTTCCTCCTGGAGAATGTGCCAGAGCGTTTCACCCAGGAACAGGTCATCTCCGCCGTGGGGCCGACCGAGCGCGTCCTGCGCTGGGACGGGCCGCTGGCCGTCTTTCTCCGCCGGGACCAGGGCGCCGTGATCGGGGACACCGCCTGTTTCCTCGTCTACGCCGACGGAGGCATCCGCCGCCTGGAGGCGGCGGTCCACACCCACAGCTACGCCCCCCTCTTCGACAGCGCCGCCTTCTCCGCGGACGGAAAGACCTTCACCTATACCATGACGCTGTCGAAGGACGACTATGACCACGCCACGCCAGCCGAACAGGAGGCGGGGAAAACGCCGCTCCTGCTCTCCGAGGCGGGCGTCTACACCGTCGCCGTGGACGTACCCAGCGGGGCGCAAAGCGTCAGCTATCAGCCGCTGGAGACCGGCCCCGACGGGCAGGCGGACGGGGAATGACCGTGTCCAGGGGAACAGACCCGGCCATGCGCCCCAGGCTTCGGGAACTGGACTTCCTCCGCTGCCTGGCCATGCTGGGTGTGCTGACGATCCACGTCACCAGCACCTTCCTCGACGGGGAAAGCCGGGTCCGTCTTATGGGCATGAACCTGGCTTTTCTTTTGAACCAGGTTGCCCGCTTTGCGGTGCCGACTTTTGTTTTCCTGTCCGGCTGGTCCCTGGGTCTGGCGGGGCAGCCCGCCTCCTGGAAGGCGTTCTGGAAGAAAAAAGTGCGGCGCTTCCTGCCACCCTTCCTGCTCTGGTCCCTGCTCTACGCTTTTACCGAAGCGAACTATGACCCCGCCGCGTTCCTGCGTCTGTTCCGGGACGGGTGGTGGCGTGTGCGGATCTTCCTGCTGGGCCAGGCGGCACCCCACCTCTACTATATCCCGCTCCTGTTCCAGTTCTATCTGCTGGCCCCGCTGCTGCTGCGCTGGGTCCGAAAAAGTCCGGGCTGGGCGCTGGGCTGCGCGTTCTGTTCCACCCTGCTGCTGACCGGCTGGTACATACTGGAGACGCTGAGCCTCTTGGCACTGCCCTATCCGCCCTACTTGTGGATGAGCGCACCGCTGTGGCTGTTTTACTTTGTGCTGGGGCTTTGGTTGGCCCGGCGTCCCATCCGGCCTTTGCGAACAGCCCTGTCGCGCACTCCGGTGCTGCCCGCGCTCCTGACGGCGGCCTTTGCGCTGCTGTACTGCCTCGTCTCCGTCCGACTGGGGGTCCTGGATTCCCTCCGTCTAAGTCTGCTGCTCTACACACCCCTGGTCTCCTGGGCGGGCGCGGCCTTGTGGCAGCGGCTGGACCGTCGGCCCCTCGCCCGCAGCGCGGTGGACTTCCTGGCGCCGCTGTCCATGGACATCTATTTTTCCCATGTGCTGGCCCTGGTCTGGCTGCGCCGCGTCCCGCTGCTCCAGAAAGGCACCTGGGCCATGCTGCTGCTCTGGTTGTGCACCTTCCTGTCCGCCCTGGCCCTGTCCTTCGGGCTGGGGATGCTGAAACGCCTGGTTTCACGGCACAAACGTCACCGCGCTGCTTCTTTGTGACGCCTGGAATACGAAAACCGGAGGATCGAGACGGCTTTTCGCCCCGTTCGTCCCGCCTCCTGCAACGCGGGTTTTTGCAGCAGCGCCACGGCAATCTTTTTGTGAAACTCCACAAGGGCGCAAGATAGATGAAAACGCAAGGAAGCCGGACCCCGCTTCTCACAGGGTCCGGCTTCCTTGCGCTTTTAGTTCGTTGCCTCGCGCTTTTCCAGCCGCCGCTCTTTCGCTTTCTCCTGTTCCAACTGGGTTTTCAGGAGCAGGTTGATATACTGGGAAAGGGACCGGTCGTCCAGCTCCGCCCGCTGACGCAGCTGCGCCAACAGATCCCAATCAATCGTGATGCTGATTTTTTCCTTCAACGGTTTCATAGAATCACCCGACGCCAGTATAGCCGGACAGTAGGAAAAATGCTTGACAAGTAGGATTTAGTAGGATATAATCCTACTTAGAAGGAGGGAGAGGCATGTGACTTATTTTGACAAAGAGCGGTTGATCGGCTGGATTGGAGTCGTTGTGGGTGCAATCCTGGAATTGTTTTCCTTTTTGACGATCCACGCGGACAAAACGCCGCGATTCCTGGGTGCGTATTACCCCTACGAAGCGCCCCTTTCCTCGCATGAGATCGCGATGATCTTTCTGGCGGTTCTGGCCGCCGCTTTGATCATCGGGGGGATCGTGTTGATCTATCGCGCAAACAGGTTCCGATAAGTCATAACACAAACAAAGCAAAAGAAGAAAAAATGAATGGATTCGTCGGGAGGTAATGAACATGAAAAAAGCGGGAAAACAGTTGATCGTAGTCATCCTGATTCTGACGCTCTCCTTGAGCCTGGCGCTGAACGTGTTTGCGGGCAATGCGTGCAAACAAATCAGCGGGTCCTCGAACGGCAGTTGCACGTTCACAGTGGAAACGGGGAATGTCTTTCTTTTGTCAGAAAAGATCACTTTCGATCAGGATAAGGGCGTTTTGGGCTACAGAAACTGGGTCCATGATTACCAAACCAAGAAAGCTTACGATTCCTTTACCATCAGCTATCAGAAGAAGGGAAGCTCGGAGATCAAAACCAAAACGATGGACGGCGGAAGCTGCAGCATCAAGCTGGATCCCTATTCGACCTACACTGTGACGGTGACGCCTTCCAATGCGCAGATGTTACAGATCAACCACTGGACCTGGGGCTCGATCTGCGGTTGGGAAAGCCCTGCAACGTGGCGGGTCAAGAGCACAAGAGGAATTGATTTGTGCGGGTAACAGAACTGCCGCACCGCCAACACACGAAATCATAATGAAATCCGCAAGCCTTGTGCTGCCCTCCCGAAGAAGGCAGCACAGGGCTTGTTTCCCATGCCGGGCCGCAGCAAACGTCACACCGCGATCTCCCCGCCGGCCCATACCGACCCGTTGACGAAGATCTTCCCCTCCCGGTACGAGATGCGCTGGCCCCGGTAGGCCAGCTCGACGGCGGGCAGGTCGGCGGGGAGCTTTGGCCGCAGCGTGAGCTTGCCGCCTCGCAGGTGCAGGCCCAGCAGGTCCTCGGCCAGAATGCGCAGCATCCAGCCCGCCGCGCCGGTGTACCAGCTCCAGCCCGCCTCCCCCTCCCGGCCTGGGGCGGCGCAGAGGTCGGCGCTGAGGACATAGGGCTCCGCGCCGTAGCGCAGCGCGTCCCGGTCGCCGGGCAGCAGGTCCCGCAGCAGCGTCCAGGCTTTGTCCGTCTCCCCGCTGCGCAGCAGGGCCAGCACCAGCCACAGGGCCCCGTGGGTGTACTGTCCGCCGTTTTCCCGGAAGCCGGGTCCGTAGGAGACCAGATAGCCGGGGTCCTCCTCCGCCCCGGTGAAGGGCGGGGTAAACAGCCGGACCAGGCGGTGCTCCCGGTCGTGGAGCTGCGCGCAGGCGCTGCGCAGGGCGCGGCGGACCTTCTCCGGGTCGGCCCGCCCGCTGAGCGCGGCGAAGCTCTGGGCGATGGCGTCGATCCGGCAGGCGCGGCTGGTTCGGCTCCCCAGGGGGCGGCCGTCGGCGTAATAGCCCCGGAGATACCAGTCCCCGTCCCAGGCCCGGTCGGCGGCCTCCGCCAAATCCCCGCAGAAGGCCTCCAGCCCCGGCGGCAGCTCCAGCCAGGGGGCCGCCGCCTCCGCCACTTGCAGGAAAAACCAGCTCAGCCAGACGCTCTCGCCGCCCACCCGGTCAAAGCCGTCGTTCCAGTCCCCGCTGCCGATGCGCAGCAGTCCATGGGGGCCGGTGCCCCGGGCCATGACCAGCGCCAGCGCCCGGCGGCAGTGCTCCGCCACCCCGGCGGCGGGGCCGGAGGGCGCGGCGCACTCGTAGCGGTCGCGCTCCTCCGCACTCAGCGGCGGGGAGGAGAGGAAGGGCACGCCCTCCCCCAGCACCGAGGCGTCCCCGGTCCGCTCCAGATACTCCGCCACCGCCCAGGGCAGCCAGAGCAGGTCGTCGCTGCACCGGGTGCGGACCCCCCTGGGGGCGCTGTCCCCCTCGTGCCACCAGTGCTGCACGTCCCCCTCCGCGTACTGGTGGGCGCAGCAGCGCAGGATCTGCGCCCGGGCCGGACCGGCGTCCAGGACGATCAGGTTCACCGCGTCCTGGAGCTGGTCCCGGAAGCCGAAGGCCCCGCCGTTCTGGTAGAGGCTGCACCGCCCCAGCAGCCGCCCGGCCAGGGTCTGACAGGCCAGCCAGCCGTTGAGCAGCCGGTCCAGCGGCGCCCAGCCGCTCTCCACCCGCAGCATGGCGCTCAGCTCGTCCCAGCGCCGCCGGGTCTCCCGCAGGGCAGCTTTGGCCGCCTCCGGCTCGGTCAGCGCCCGGAGGCGCTCCGGCGCGTCGCAGCCGCAGACCAGCACGGTCTCCGCTGCCAGGGGCAGACAGGCGGCGAAGACCGGCTCCCCGCCTGGCATGGCCCCGTCATAGCGCAGGGCCTCCGCGCTGGCCCGGGAGAAGGTGTAGCGCCCGATGCCGCCCCCGGCGGCCCAGTAGAAGGGCCGCGCCTCCGCCATGGCCCGGGGGTTCTCCGCCCGCAGCAGGCCCCCCTCCGCCCGGCAGCGGCAGAAGCGCGCCCCCTCCGGCTCCGGACAGAGCTGCAGGCGCATCTGCCAGTGCAAGAAGCAGCCCGCCGTGTCCCCGGTGCAGCGCAGCAGAAACACCCGGGCGTCCGTCTCCGGCGGGACAAACGCCGTCAGATGCACGGTGAGCGCCCCCCGGCGGCAGCGCCACTCCGCCGTCCCCGGACGGTAGCGCACGCTCGTCTCCTCCCGGTCCCCGGCGAAGAGGCTGCGCAGCCCCTCCGGGCCCTCCAGCAGCAGCCGCTCCGGCCCCTCCGTCCCAAAGGCCAGCCCCGGCCAGGGGCTGAGGGGGTTCTCCCGGGCGTTGCCGTCCCAGAGGTTGCCGCAGCCGCTGTCCGTGGCCAGATAGCCCAGACGAGAGTTGCTGAGCACCTGCTGCCAGGCCCTGGGCGGCAGACCC
>JAFYIF010000307.1 GCA_017538775.1 Oscillospiraceae bacterium
CATGGACCTCCCCCAGAGCTCTGGCCGCACGGCGGCAGACGCCCTCAAAGGTGATATCCCAGGAGGTGACCTTGACCAGCAGGGAGTCATAGTAGGGTGAGATCGTGGTGCCTGTGGAGGCGTTGCCGCCGTCCAGACGGACGCCGAAGCCGCCGCCGGTGACATAGGCGGTGATCTTGCCGTTGTCGGGGGCGAAGTTGTTCAGCGGGTCCTCGGTGGTGACACGGCACTGGATGGCGTAGCCGTCGATGTGTACGTCGTCCTGGCTCTTCAGGCCGATGTCCGGGTGGTCCAGGCTCTTGCCCATGGCGATGAGGATCTGGGCGCGGACGATGTCGATGCCCGTGACCTCCTCGGTGACGGTGTGTTCCACCTGGATGCGGGGGTTCATCTCGATGAAGTAGTGGGCGCCGGAGCGGTCCACCAGGAACTCCACGGTGCCCGCGCTGACGTAGCCCACCTGCCGGGCGATCTTGACCGCGTCCTCCCGCAGGGCCGCGATGGTCTCCTTGGGGACGCTCCAGGCCGGGGCGAACTCCACGACCTTCTGATAGCGGCGCTGCAAGGAGCAGTCGCGCTCGCCCAGGTGGTAGATGTTGCCGTAGGTGTCGGCCAGGATCTGGACCTCGATGTGCTTGGGCTCCACCAGGAACTTCTCAATGAAGATGTCCCCGCTGCCGAAGGCCTTCTCCGCCTCGCTGCGGACCAGCTCAAAGGCGGGCTTGACCTCCTCGGGCGTGTCGCAGCGGCGCATTCCGCGCCCGCCGCCGCCGGCGGCGGCTTTCAGGATGATGGGGAAGCCGAAGCTGATGGCCTTCTCCAGCGCCTCGTCCGCGTCGCGCAGCGGCTCGGTGCTGCCGGGGATGGTGGGGACGTTGCACTCCTTGGCGATGGCCTTGGCGGCCAGCTTGTCGCCCATCTTCGCCAGCACATGGCTGGGGGGGCCGATGAAGATGATGTTGTTGTATTCACAGGCCTTGGCAAAGGCCGGATTCTCGGACAGGAAGCCATACCCGGGGTGAATGGCGTTGACTCCACGGCGCTTGGCCAGGTCGATGATGCCGGGGATGTCCAGATACGCGCCCAGCGCGGTCTTCCCCTCACCGATCAGATACGCCTCGTCCGCCTTGGTGCGGAAGCTGGAATAGGTGTCCTCCGCGGAGTACATGGCGACGGTGTGCAGTTCCAGGTCGTAGCAGGCGCGGAAAATGCGGATGGCGATTTCTCCCCGGTTGGCAACAAGCACCTTTTTGATCTCTCTCTCGTTCATATGCGCGCTCCTTTCCTTGCTCGGGCCTCATCGGGAGGCCGGCAGAATTCAAATGTCCGATCTCAGACTATGCGTGGCCCGGCGGGGTCCATGCCCTGTGTCCCGGGCGTCGGCACGGCGGAGAAGCACTCCCGCGCATCCGACTTCATCGCATCCGCGGCGGCCTGGGCCGCCGGAAGATCGGGAAATATTCCAAAAACCGCGCTGCCTGTGCCCGTCATGACCGCGCACAGCGCGCCCAGGGACAGCAGCTCCGTTTTCAGTTCGTAGATCTCCCCGCAGCGCGGGGGCAGCACGTCTTCAAAGACGTTGTACATCCGCAGCGCCGCGCCCGGCAGGTCTCCGGCGTCCAGAGCCTTCCATAGGCCCTCGGTGTCCGGGTGGACCGTGCTGCGCCGTGCGTCGATGCGCTCGAACAGCTCCGGCGTGCGGATGGAGAATTCCGGCTTGCAAATGGCGATGCCGCAGTCCGGCAGCGGCGGCGCGTCCCGCAGGATCTCCCCGCGCCCGGTGGCCAGCCGCGTCCCGCCGCGCACGCAGTAGGGCACGTCGCTGCCCACCTGGGCGGCGAGGGTCTCCAGCTCCGAAAAGGAGAAGGGCAGACCGCAGAGCCGGTTCAGGGCCCGCAGCACCGCCGCGGCGTTGGAGCTGCCTCCGGCCATGCCGGCCCCCACGGGGATGCGCTTTTGCAGATGGATGTCCGCGCCCCAATCGGGCGTTCCGGCGGCGGCGAAAAAGCGCCGGGCCGCCCGGACCGCCAGGTTGCCCTCGTCTGTGGGGAGGAAGCCGAAGTTCGACGAGCAGGTATATCCGCCCCCGCGCCGCAGGGACACCGTGACCTCGTCGCACAGGCTCACGCTCTGCATCAGCATCTTCATCTCGTGGTAGCCGTCGGGCCGTTTCCCCAGCACGTCCAGGCTCAGGTTCAGCTTGGCCTCGGAGCGTTCCGTCACCGGGTTCATAGCAGGTCGAACAGCAGCTTCATGTCCACTGCCGCGCCGTCGGGGTAGTAGGGCCCTTTCAGGCCGTTGGCCTCGCTGTAGCTCAGGCCCAGGCCCGTGTCTTTTCTGCTGTCATACAGCAGGAAAGGCACCGGGTCCCCGTCGTGGCCCCGGGTGCTGGTCAGGGTCTTGTGGTCGCTGAGGAACAGCACCCGGTAGTCCCAGCCCCGGCGCTCAAATTCGGCCTTGAGCGGGGCCATACAGCGGCTGTCCAGCCAGGCGATGCTCTGAAGCTTGCCGGGGAGATCGCCGTTGTGGGTGCACTCGTCCGGGGCCTCCACATGCAGCGCCGCGAAGTCGTGGCGCTCCAGGACCTCCAGCACGGCGGCGACTTTGTTTTCCAGGTTGCTGTCCAGCTCGCCGGTGGCGCCTTCCACATGGACCGGCTCCAGGCCGGTGAGGGCGGCGATGCCGTGGCAGAGGGGCACGGCGGAGATCACGCCGCCGCTGTGCCCGAACTGCTCCCGGAAGGAGGGCAGGGCCACGGCCGTCCCCTCCGCCCAGAACCAGACGCCGTTTGCCGGGAGTTTTCCCCCAGCGCGTCTGGCTTCGTTCAGCGGGTGGCGGTCGAGTATCGCGTGGGCCAGTTCCATCAGCCCTTCCAGCACCGGGGCATTGTCGTTCCCGGCGGGGAGCAGCGGGCCGATTTGCTCGCCCAGGTGATCGTGGGGGGGAGCCAGGCGCAGTCCCTCGGCGCTGTGGCCGGACTGTACGGCGATGTGCCGGAAGGAGTGGCCCGGATAGACCCGCATTCCCGCGGCTTCCGCAGCGGCGGCGAAGCGGGGGTCGGAGAACAGGGCGGTGACGATTTCGTCGGACACCTCGCCCTCGATGCTCCCGGCGGAGTGGGAGAGGATGCGCTTTTCCCGGAAGGGCTTATCCGCGTCCTCAAAGCTCACCAAGTTGCAGCGGTAGGCGATGTCTCCCGGCGAAAGCCGGATGCCGCTGGCGGCGGCCTCCAGCGGGGCGCGGCCCGTATAGTACTTGCGCGGGTCGCAGCCGAAGATGGAGGTGATGGCCGTGTCGCTCCCGGCGGGCAGGCCCTCCGGACAGTTGCTGACGGAACCCAGCACGCCCCGGGCGCTCATCCAGTCAAAGGTGGGGAGCGGCGCGTATTCCAGGGGGGTCTTGCCCCCCAGCTCCGGCACGGGGTTGTCGGCCATGCCGTCGCCGATAAAGAGTAGATACTTCATGCTCTGTTCTCCTGGGGTGGATTATTGTATTATTGTGAAAGACTATCACACATTCGGCATTTTTTCAAGGGTATCTTGCGGACGGCTCCTAAAGATTAGAATTTGTTCCAAAACCGCCCGGCTCTTTCCCGGAATCTTGGTTACTTCTACGGGGAGATTCGGGTGAAAAATCTGAGAAGTAAGAGAGGTTTATGTCAACTCAAACAACCGGACAAGTGGGAGATTTCCACAAAAGCAGCCGATCCATCCGGATAGGACGCACAAAAA
>JAFYIF010000308.1 GCA_017538775.1 Oscillospiraceae bacterium
AAGATGAAATACGAGTTTGACGCCATCGAGAAAAAATGGCAGCGCCGCTGGGAGGAGACGCGCCCCTACGCCGCCGTCACCGGGGACCCCCGCCCGAAGTTTTACGGGCTGATCGAGTTCCCCTATCCCTCCGGCGCCGGGCTGCACGTGGGGCACCCCCGCCCCTTCACCGCCATGGACGTGATCACCCGGAAAAAGCGCATGGAGGGTTACAATGTGCTGTTCCCCATCGGCTTTGACGCCTTCGGTCTGCCCACGGAGAACTTCGCCATCAAAAACCACGTCCACCCCGCCGCCGTCACGAAGGACAACATCGCCAACTTCACCCGCCAGCTCAAGATGCTGGGCTACGGCTTCGACTGGGACCGGGTGGTGGACACCACCGACCCGCAGTATTACAAGTGGACCCAGTGGATCTTCCTCCAGCTCTGGAAGCACGGCCTGGCTTACAAGGCCACCATGCCCGTGAACTGGTGCACCAGCTGCAAGTGCGTCCTGGCCAACGAAGAGGTGGTGGAGGGCGTCTGCGAGCGCTGCGGCAGCCCGGTCATCCGCAAGGAGAAGAGCCAGTGGATGCTCCGCATCACCGAGTACGCCCAGCGCCTGGTGGACGACCTGGACGAGCTGGACTTCATCGAGCGGGTCAAGACCCAGCAGCGCAACTGGATCGGCCGCTCCACCGGCGCCCAGGTGCGCTTCGCCGCCACCACCGGGGACGAAATTGTGGTCTTCACCACCCGGCCGGACACCCTCTTCGGGGCCACCTACATGGTCCTCAGCCCGGAGCATGAGCTGGTCCGGAAGTGGCTGCCCGCGCTGGAGAACGCCGAGGCGGTGAAAGCCTATCAGCGCGCCGCCGCCGCCAAGAGCGACCTGGAGCGCACGGAGCTGAACAAGGACAAGACCGGCGTGGAGCTGCGCGGTGTCCGGGGCATCAACCCGGTCAACGGCACGGAGATCCCGATCTTCATCTCCGACTACGTCCTGGCCACCTACGGCACCGGGGCGATCATGGCCGTCCCCGGCCACGACCAGCGGGACTGGGAGTTCGCCGAGAAGTTCGGCCTGCCCATCATCGAGGTGGTCTCCGGCGGCGACGTGACGAAAGAGGCCTTCGTCGCCAAGGACGACAGCGCCATCATGGTCAACTCCGGCTTCCTGAACGGCCTGAGCGTCAAAGAGGCCATCCCCGCCATGACCGCCTGGCTGCAGGAGCGCGGCCTGGGCGAGCCCAAGGTCAACTTCAAGCTGCGCGACTGGGTCTTCTCCCGCCAGCGCTACTGGGGCGAGCCCATCCCGATGGTGAACTGCCCGGTCTGCGGCTGGGTGCCCCTGCCGGAGACCGAGCTGCCCCTGCTGCTGCCCAATGTGGAGAGCTATGAGCCCACCGACGACGGGGAAAGCCCCCTCAGCAAGATGACCGACTGGGTCAACTGCGCCTGCCCGCACTGCGGCGGCCCGGCCCGGCGGGAGACGGACACCATGCCCCAGTGGGCCGGGTCCAGCTGGTACTTCCTGCGCTATATGGACCCCCACAACGACAGCGCCCTGGTCTCCCCGGAGGCGGAAGCCTACTGGGGCCCCGTGGACTGGTACAACGGCGGCATGGAGCACACCACCCTCCACCTGCTGTACAGCCGCTTCTGGCACAAGTTCCTCTATGACATCGGAGTGGTACACACCAAAGAGCCCTACGCCCGCCGCACCAGCCACGGCATGATCCTGGGCCAGAACCCGGTCTATGTGGGCAACGTGGAGACGGAGGAGGAAAAGCAGGCCCTGATCGCCAAATACGGCTCCCTGGCCCAGCGCCCGTCGGTGAAGATGAGCAAGTCCCTGGGCAACGTGGTGAACCCGGACGACGTGGTGCGCCAGTACGGGGCGGACACCATGCGCCTGTACATCATGTTCATCGGCGACTTCGAGAAGACCGCCACCTGGTCCGACGAGGCCGTGAAGGGCTCCAAGCGCTTCCTGGACCGCTGCTGGAACCTGCTGGAGCTGGCAAAGGACGAGCCCGGCCACAGCGCCCGGAACGAGGCGGCCATTCACCGGGCCATCAAGAAGGTGACGGAGGACATCGACGGGCTGAAGATGAACACGGCCATTGCCGCGCTGATGAGCCTGGTCAACGACTTCTACGCCCGAGGCTGCACCCGCGGCGAGCTGGAGACCCTGACCCTGCTGCTGTCCCCCTTCGCCCCCCATCTGGCCGAGGAGATGTGGGAACTGCTGGGCGCGGCGGCGCGCACCGGCAAAATGGCGATGCAAAACCCCTGGCCGGTCTATGACGAGGCGAAGATGACCGAGCAGGAGAAGGAGATCGCCGTCCAGATCAACGGCAAGCTCCGGGGCACCGTGGTCGTCCCCCTGGACGCCGACCAGGCGACGGTGGAGGGCCAGGTCCACGCCAACGAGCGGCTGGAACGCTGGTTCGAGGGCATGACGGCGGTGAAAATCATCCTGGTGAAGAACAAACTGGTGAATTTCATCCTCAGACCGGCAAAGTAAAGGTTGACAAGTCCGGGGTGAACCGATATAATGCTATTATTAGCCAGAAAAAGGATGAGACCCTTGGATTCGCTGGCAAAGCGTATTTGGAGGGAGGGAAAATAGATGTCTGAGATCTACGTAAAAGAGAATGAGACCCTGGACAACGCGCTCAAGCGCTTCAAGAGAAGCTGCGCGAAGTCCGGCGTACTGGCCGACTTGCGGAAGAAGGAGTTCTACCAGAGCCCCAGCGTGAAGCGTCGCAAGAAGAGCGAGGCAGCGCGTAAGAACAAGAACAAGCGTTATTATTGATCCGCAAAAAAGCACCGCCGGCAAAAGCCGGCGTCCCATAAGAAAGTTTTAATTCAATTCCAGGAACGGTATGACCTTTCGGGGTCATGCCGTTTCCTGGTTCATAGGGCTCATAAGCCTGTCCAAGGGGATGAAGCCCACAAAGTCGTACTCGATATCAATGACCTGACGGCGCTTGCCGCTGCTTTTGTCAGGAGCGTGAACGCGGATCGCGCTCACAAGCTCATGCAGTGCGTAGGGCGTCAGCTCAGTCAGTTCCGTGTACTTCTTTGCCTTCTGGATGAAACGCTCGATACCCTCGTTGCGATTTTCCTGTTCCTCGATGCTAACACGCAATTGCTCAGCCAGCTTTTTTAGCTCGGCCTGCTCATCCTCGTAGTCCCGGCTCATGGAGGCGAAACGCTCCTCGGTGATCTTGCCGTTGACAGAGTCCTCATAAAGACGCTTGAACAAACGGTCGAGTTCGGTGATACGCTTCTCGGTCCGATCCAGCTTTTTCTTCTGGACGCGGATGAGCTGCTCACTCTCCACCTGCATTTGATCCACCATCTGTTTTCGGAAATGATCCTCATAACGGGAAACGCAGTCGATGACCGCTTTCATGTGCATCCATGTCAGACCCCTGGAGTTGTTGACGAGGGAAGTGATAAGCAAGCTCTTCTGAAAGCATTGC
>JAFYIF010000309.1 GCA_017538775.1 Oscillospiraceae bacterium
CTTGCAATCCTCCAACTCTACTGTTATAGTCATCTTGTCACCTCGCTTTCGTATGTGGTCCGCAAACTCATACTA
Organism: Oscillospiraceae bacterium; assembly: GCA_017538775.1. Taxonomy (GTDB): domain Bacteria; phylum Bacillota; class Clostridia; order Oscillospirales; family Oscillospiraceae; genus RGIG7114. The sequence goes on from JAFYIF010000309.1 coordinate 76, forward strand.
CTACAAGGTGACGGGAAGGGCTATATGGTCCTTCCCTTTTTTTGCCAATTCAAATTATACACTTAGGTTCCCGGTCACCCGGCCAGATCAGAACCCGAAACCGCCACAGGCCAGCCGACCCGCACCGCCGGAGCCGACTCCTCCCCGTCGGAGGGCGGCGCCGCCGCCCCCGGGACCGGCAGCTCCAGGATGGACACAGCCCCCTTCAGGGCCCCGCCCCCGGCCAGCGCCGCCGCGTCCGCGTACCGCAGACCTCCCGCGCAGGCCGGATAGCGCCCCGTATCCCAGAAAAAGCGCCCCCGCAGCATCGCGTCCGTGGCGAGGAAAGCCTGTCGCGGCTCAGACTCCAGGCGGCTCACATCCACATGGTACCACTGCTCCTCCAGACACACCAGATTCCACCAGTGCGCCCGCAGCTGCGTCCCGTTGTACTGACCCTCCACCACCCGGCAGGGGATCTCCAGCGCCGCGCACAGCGCCATGTACGCCAGAGCCGCCCCCTTGTCGTTGGCTTTCGACTCCACCAGCGACCCATACGCCGTCGACGCCAGCGAGTCCCCTTCCGATTTCATGGTCATGGATACCGTCTGCGCAGCCGCCAGCGCCAGCCCCGCCGGAGCCTCCGCGTCCAGCTTCTCGCACACCTGCAGCACCTGCCGCCGCAACACGGAGGTCCGCTGGCGCAGATTCGTCAGCGAGTCCCCGTAGTCGATGGAAAGCTCGTAAATGCGGTCCGTGCCCTCCGCAGGATACCCACGCACCGCGCACACCGGCTCCGCGGCGATCCCCACCGGATCGGCGTAATACAGGTCCTTCACCAGCAGCTGGATCTGCGTCTCATCCACCGACGGATCGGCGATCCGCAGCGCCGCCCCCGCCGCATAGCCTTCCAGCCGATCCCGGAGCGCGTCCCGCAGCTCGTCCTCCGTGGAGAGGAAGACGACGGAGGCGATCTCATCCGGGTTTTTGAGGAAGGAGAGATGGAGGTCGGCCACGTCATAGCTGACCACATGGCTGAAGGTCCAGTCGATGGACGCCAGCGCCCAGGCCCCCAGCGGGTGGGAGGAGAGGATCTCCTGACAAACCCGGTCCAGGTCGGCTTCGGGGGAGCCGGAGTAGTTGGTGAAGCGGAAGGACGCCTGTTCCACATGGGCGCTGATGAGGTCGAGGACCGCGCCGCGGAGCATGGTGTCGTTGAGGATGTCGCGCCCGTCTTCGCCGCGCTCGCCACTCCCGGCCCCGGTGAAGGGGACGGCGGAGGCATAGTCGCGGTTGTAAAGCCCGCAGCCGGAGAGCAGCAGACAGACGAGCAGCAGGGAGAGCATACGGAGTTTCATAGGAAAACCTCCCGGAGAAGAAGTTTGAAGGAGAAGGAAGTCAGTCGGCGCCGATGTAGGAGAAGCCCTCGCCGAAGACCTCCCGCGAGTCGGAGACAATGAGGAAGGCGTGCTCGTCGCAGTCTTTGACGATGCGCTTGAGGGTGACGATCTGGGCCTGTTTGATGACGCAGAGGATCACCAGCTTCTCGTCCCCGCTGTAGCCGCCCTGGCCGTGGAGAAAGGTGATGCCGCGGTCCAGCCGCTCCAGAATGGCGCTGCGGATCGCGTCCGGCGCGTCGGTGATGATGTAGCAGACCTTGCTGTTCACCGCGCCGTAGAGGATCAGATCCACCGCTCGGGAGCTGATGAACATGGCGATGATGGCGTACATGCTCCGCTCGTAGCGCTCGAAGATCACCGCAAAGGCGAAGATCACGGCGATGTCAGACAGCAGGATAAAGGTGGAAAAGTTGATGTGCTGATAGCGGTGGCGCAGGAATTTTGCGACGATGTCGGTCCCGCCGGTGGTGCCGTTGGCGTAGTACACGATGCCCAGCCCGACGCCGTAGATGGCACCCCCGTACACCGCCCCCAGCAGGGGTTCTCTGGTGATCTCCACCTGGAGCGTGGAGAAGAGATCCACAAACACGCTGCTCATCACCATGCCCGTCAGGGAGCAGAGCAAAAAGCGCGTCCCGAACTTCTTCCACGAGAGGAGGAACAGGGGGATGTTCAGCACGATGGTCATCACGCCCACGGGCAGGCCCAGCAGGTGGTTGAGGATCATGGCGATGCCGGTGACGCCGCCGGTGGTGATGTCGTTGGGGTACATGAAGAATTGGAAGCCCGCGGCAAAGAAAGCCGAGCCCAGGATGATCAGCAGTTCGCTGAGAAGAAAATTCTTGAAATTGCTCTTGTTGATGCCTTCGCGCATGGATGGTTCCTCTTTTTTATATGTCGTCCAGTTTGAGCTGTTCCAGGCCCCGGTCTTCGCTCCGGAGCAGCGCGCCCAGGGCGGGCAGCGTGCGCACCCGGTAGCGCGGGAGGTTTTTGAGCTCCGCTAAGTCGGCGGACATCGCGTCGGTGACGCAATACTTGGGTTTCATCCGCGCCACGGCCACGCCCTGGGTGCTGCGGCTGGTCTTGGGCTGGAGCAGCGCGGAATCAAAAATCAGACAGCGGCCCTCGCTGGTGAACAGGGCGATCTCCCCTTCCCCGTCCAGGCGGAGGGCACAGACCAGGGGGCTTTTGTCGCTGCTGGCCCCGGTCAGGCGGCGGCGCTTCGTCTTCGTGGCGTAACCCGCCAGAGGCACCCGGCCCACCTTGCCGTTTTCGTAGACCAGCAGCAGCTGGGCGGAGTAGTCCCCGGGCAGCACCAGGTCCACCACGCGCTCCCCCTCGTCAAAGCCCAGCTTGCCGGGGAGATAGTCCCCCAGGGCGCTGGCCTTGGAGTCGGCAAAGTCGCTGACGCGGCATTTGTAGCACTGCTGCCGGTCGGTGAACACCAGCATCTCCGCCCGGTTGCTGCTCTCGAAGCTGCGGCGCAGGCCGTCGTTTTCCTTGAACTTCTGCTGGTCGTTCATCCGCAGGGAGGCGGCGGTGATCTTCTTGAAATAGCCCTCCCGGGAGAGGAAGAGGGTCACGGGATAGTCCTCTGCCTCGTCCTCCCCGGACCAGGTCTCCACTTCGTGGACCTGGACCAGCCCGGTGCGGCGGGGTTCGGCGTATTTTTTGGAAACGTCCCGCAGCTCGGCGATCAGGATGGCCCGGACCTTCCGGCGGCTCTCCAGCGTCGCCTCCAGCGCGGCGATCTCCCGCTCCAGGGCCTCGGTCTCCTCCACGCGCCGGAGGATGTATTCCCGGTTGATGTTGCGAAGCTTAATTTCCGCCACGAAGTTGGCCTGGAGCTCGTCGATGCCGAAGCCTGCCATCAGGTTGGGCACCACCTCCGCCTCCCGCTCCGTCTCCCGGATGATGCGGATGGCCTTGTCGATATCCAGCAGAATGGCCCCCAGGCCCCGCAGGAGGTGCAGCTTCTCCCGCTTGCGGCCCAGGTCGAAGAAGATGCGCCGCCGGACGCAGTCGGTCCGCCAGGCGATCCACTCGTCCAGGATCTCCCCCACCCCCAGGACCCGGGGACTGCCGGCGATGAGGACGTTGAAGTTGCAGGAGAAGGGGTCGGTGAGGGGCGTCAGCTTGCAGAGCTTGGCCATGAGCTTGTCCGGGTCCGTGCCCCGCTTCAGGTCGATGGTCAGCTTCAGGCCCCGCAGGTCCGTCTCGTCCCGCATGTCGCTGATCTCCCGGACGCGCCCGGCCTTCATCAGCTCCGCCACCTTGTCCATGATCTGCTCGGCGGTGGTGGAATAGGGGATCTCGTAGACCTCGATCATGTTCTCCTTTTCCAGATAGCGCCAGCGGGCGCGGACCCGGAAGCTGCCCCGGCCCGTGCGGTAGATCTCCCGCATCTCCGCCGGGTCGTAGAGGATCTCGCCCCCGGTGGGGAAATCCGGCGCGGGCAGGGTGCTCAGCAGCTCGCTGGCCGGGTCCTGGAGCCGGGCGATGGCGGTCTGGCAGACCTCGCCCAGATTGAAGCCGCAGATCTGGCTGGCCATGCCCACGGCGATGCCCAGGTTGGCGCTGACCAGCACGTTGGGGAAGCTGCAGGGCAGCAGCGTGGGTTCCTTCATGCTGCCGTCGTAGTTGTCCGCCATGTCCACGGTGTCCTTGTCGATGTCCCGGAACAGCTCCGCGCAGATGGGCGCCAGCCGGGCCTCCGTGTAGCGGGGGGCGGCCCAGGCCATGTCCCGGCTGTAGTGCTTGCCGAAGTTGCCCTTGGAGTCCACGAAGGGGGTCAGCAGGGCCTCGTGCCCCCGGCTCAGGCGCACCATCGTGTCATAGATGGCAGCGTCCCCGTGGGGGTTCAGCTTCATCGTGGCCCCCACGATGTTGGCGCTCTTGGTCCGGGCGCCGCTGAGCAGGCCCATCTTGTACATCGTGTACAGCAGCTTCCGGTGGCTGGGCTTGAAGCCGTCGATCTCCGGAATGGCCCGGGACATGATGACGCTCATGGCGTAGGGCATGAAGTTGACTTCCAGCGTCTCCGTGATGGGCTGCTCCACCACCTCGGCGTGCAGACCCATGACATTGGACTGGGAGGCTCCGGCGGTTTCGGATTCGGTTTTCTTCTTTCGTGCCATAGTGACCTCTTGCGATCTGTGGGAAAGCGGCGGCTCAGGACAGGTCCGCCAGCTCCGCGTAGCGGTGGCCGTTTTCCGCGATGTGGGCCTTGCGTCCCGCCAGGTCGTCGCCCAGCAGCAGGTCGAACATCCGGGCGGTGCGCGCCGCGTCCTCCGGCATGATTTTAATCAGGCGGCGGGTGGCGGGGTTCATCGTGGTCAGCCACATCATCTCCGGGTCGTTCTCGCCCAGGCCCTTGCTGCGCTGGATCGTGAGCTTCTGCCCCTCCAGCCGGGCCAGGATCTCCGCCTTTTCCCCTTCGGAATAGGCAAACCAGGTCTTGCCCTTGCAGCCGATCTCATACAGCGGGGTCTCCGCGATGTAGACGTAGCCCTCCCGGATCAATGTGGGGGTCAGGCGGTAGAGCATCGTCAGGATCAGGGTGCGGATCTGATAGCCGTCCACGTCTGCGTCGGTGCAGATGATGACCTTGCTCCAGCGCAGGTTGTCCAGGTTGAAGCCGGAGAGATCCCGGCTTTTCTTGTTCTCCACCTCCACGCCGCAGCCCAGCACCTTCAGCAGGTCGGTGATGATCTCGCTCTTGAAGATGCGGGCGTAGTCGGCCTTGAGGCAGTTTAAGATCTTGCCCCGCACGGGCATCAGGCCCTGGAACTGGGCGTCGCGGCTCTGCTTGCAGGCCCCCAGGGCGCTGTCGCCCTCTACAATAAAGATCTCCCGCTCCCGCACGTCCCGGCTCCGGCAGTCCACGAACTTCTGCACCCGGTTGGAGATGTCCACCGAACGGGTCAGGTTCGTCTTCATGTTCAGGCGGCTGCGCTCCGCGTGCTCCCGGGAGCGCTTGTTGATCAGCACCTGTTCGGCGATGCGCTCGGCCTCGGCGCGGTTTTCAATGAAGTATATTTCCAGCTGGCTCTTGAAAAAGTCCGTCATCGCCTCCTGCACGAAGCGGTTGGTGATGCTCTTTTTCGTCTGGTTCTCGTAGCTGGTCTGGGTGGAGAAGCAGTTCGTGACCAGCACCAGGCAGTCCTGGACATCCTGGAAGCTGATCTTCCCTTCGTTTTTCTGGTACTTCCCCTGCTTTTTCAGCCAGGCGTCGATGGCGGAGACGAAGGCGGTCTTTGTGGCCTTCTCCGGCGCGCCGCCGTGCTCCAGCCAGCTGGAGTTGTGGTAATATTCTATGGTGTTGACGGTGTTGGAAAAGCAGAAGGCCGCGGAGAGCTTCACCTTGTACTCCGGCTTGTCCGCCCGGTCCCGGCCCCGGCGCTCCGTCTCGATGTAATAGGGCTGGGTCAGGGGGGACGCCCCCGCCAGCTCCGCCACATAGTCCCGGATGCCGTTCTCATAGCGGAAGTCCCGGGTCTCAAAGCCGCCGTCTTTCTGGTTGCGGAAGCGGAAGGTGACCCCGGCATTCACCACCGCCTGCCGCCGCAGCACGTCGGTGAAGTCGTCCTCCGGGATGTCGATGTCGGTGAAGACCTCCAGGTCCGGCTTCCAGCGGAAGCGGGAGCCGGTCTTTTTCCGGTCCGCGGGCTCTTTTTTCAGCTCCTGGCCCGGCTTGCCCAGGGGGAAGCCCTTCTGGAAGTGCAGCTCGTAGCGCCAGCCGTCCCGGTAGACCTCCGCGTCGAAATACTCGCTGGAATATTGGGTGGCGCAGGAGCCCAGACCGTTCAGACCCAGGGAGAACTCATAGTTTTCTCCGCTGTCGTTGGCGTATTTGCCCCCGGCGTAGAGCTCGCAGAAGACCAGCTCCCAGTTCCAGCGCTGCTCCTTCTCGTTCCAGTCCAGGGGACAGCCCCGGCCAAAGTCCTCCACCTCGATGCTGCGGTCGGCGTAGCGGGTGACGACGATCAGCTTGCCGTAGCCCTCCCGGGCCTCGTCGATGGCGTTGGACAGGATCTCGAAAACCGCGTGTTCGCAGCCGTCCAGCCCGTCCGAGCCGAAGATGACCCCCGGGCGCTTGCGGACCCGGTCCGGGCCTTTCAGCTGGGAGATGCTGTCGTTGCCGTATTCTTTTGCTTTTGCTTTCGCTTTTGCCATGGGTACTCCTTACCTGGACAAAATATGTCAGATGCTACATAATTCAGCTTTTCCCTGCGCTTTGAAAAACTGAAGGATCAGATGCGCCGTGGAGCGGATCACTTCCTCATACCGCTCCAGCTCGTTCGGAGAGAAGCCGAAAACCTCCTCCCAGCGGTACGTCGGGAGCCAGCAGGTGGCATGGTGAAAGCAGTCTTTTTCGTCCGGCTTTTCCACATAGACCTTCACCTGGCCGTCGGGCTTCATCTCAGAGTGGACGATCTCAGCTTCGTCATCCAGAGTCAGAAACGGGTACATCATGGAAAAGGCTCCTTTCAAGATGGCCAAGCATCCCCGTGGCAGAGCGCTTTGCACAGTTATACGACTATAGTATATCGAATGTTTTGCAAAAAATCAAGCGGTGGCCGTGAGTTTTCTCACAGCCACCGCCGCGCCGGAAACTTATCTCTCTCGTCTGTCTCTCCGCCGGCACTTGACCCAGAGGTTTCGTTCCCCTCGACGACCGCACCGCAGCGGCCTCGGCTCCGGAAACCGGCCGGTCCTGGACCATTCGCCCGACTGCCCCCGTGGGGGCACGGCACCGGTCTGGAGTCCGCTCCCGCGGACCCTGCCGGCCGCCTCTTGCCGGGTCCGCGTCTAGTATGGCCCGGGCGCGGGGAACTATGCGTTTGAAAAAACTGGCATGACGCCGGGCGCAGCGCCTCTTTGTCTGAACGCCCGGCAAACTGCGCATACTGAAGCCAGTACATGGGGTGAGGAGGGACAGAACATGTCCAAACGCAAAGAACGCATCGCCGCCCGGGAGCAGCGGGAGCAGGCCAGGCTGGAGCTGCTGGCGCTCCAGGACGACCTGCGCTGCGCCTACGCCGCTTTCCAGCACACGTCCGACCCGGCGCTGACCGAGGCCGCCATTCTGGAGATCGGCGCGCTGCGCTCCCGCTACGGGCGCAGCCTGCAGACGCTCAAAGCGCTCTATGGCTGATCACCGCTCGCTGGGAACGGTCTCCACGCTGCCATAGATCAGGTCATCGACATCTTTTTCCATCCTTCTTCCTCCCTTGCATCGCGATATGGTCTATTCTATGCAGGAGCGGGGGAAAAATGAACGGAAGGCTGTCGCGCCGCGCAAAAAACCGGAGGGGCCGGAACCGGGTCTCCGCCGGTTTTTTTGCCGTCTCAGGCCCGGTGCAGCGTCACCAGCACCAGTTCCGGGTTGTTCAGCAGCCGGAAGGAGATGCCGATGTTGCCCAGGCCCCGAGAGACCAGCATGTGCAGCCGCCCGGAGACCACCAGGCCCTCCGCGTCGTCGGGAAAGAGGCGGAAGTTGTGGTCCAGCAGACCGCCGACGCCGGGGATGCGCCAGATGCCGCCGTGGGCGTGGCCCACCAGCAGCAGGTCCACCGGCAAGTCCGGATACAGCTCCGCCAGGTCGTTGCGGTGCCCCAGCATGAGCCGGAAGCCCTCCGGGGCCGAGGCCGCCACCGCGTCCGGCGTCGGCATGTCCGCCGGGCCGC
>JAFYIF010000310.1 GCA_017538775.1 Oscillospiraceae bacterium
CGCGCCAGCCAGAGGGCCGCGGCCTCCGGCGCGCAGCGGTCCAGCATCTCATCCGTGACGGTCATGGGTCTGCGCCTCCTCTCCCTCCAGCATCTGTTGCAGCCGCGCTTTGGCCCGCTGCATCGTCTTGTACACGTTGGCCTCGGACAGGTTCAGCATCTCCGCGATCTCCTTCACGGAAAAGCCCATCTGGTGCCGCAGCAGCAGCGGCTCCCGGTATCGGGCGGGCAGGGCGGCCAAGGCCGTCTGCAGATCCAGCCGCTCCGGGAGCGTCTCCTGCCCGGTCAGGGCGTCCTCCAGCGCGTCCAGCGCGTCCAGGGACACGGTCCGCCGCCGCTGCCGCAGCAGGTCCAGGGCCGCGTGCTCCGCCATCAGGGCCAGCAGGGCGCGGGCCTTGGGGCTGCGCGGGTCGTCGATCCGGTCCAGCCAGTCCGTCAGCTTCAAAAAGGCCTGATGCACCGCGTCCTCCGCGTCGGCGTCGCTGTCCAGGATGCGCATCGCCAGGGAGAACATCCTGTCCCGGTGGGTCCGGTATAGAATTTCAAACTTGGACCGGGCTTCCTCGGTCTCGATCAGTTGGAAGTAAACCAGCAAGGCCGCTCCCCCCCTTTCGCCGCGTCATCGGAAGCGGTTCCGCTTCTTGGCATGTAGGGCGCGCCGACCCGGCGCGCCGGATGCGCAGCCGCCGGGTCCGGCGCGCCCTACGGCGTGACCGCACTCGCGCAGCGCATATCAGGACTCCAAAAACGGCGCGTACATCATCACCGCGTCGTTGCGCACCAGCAGGCGCTCGTCCAGCAGTTCCCCCTCCGGTGTGAGCTGCTGCTGATAGAGCTCGTTGTGCCTTGTGAAGCCGCCCCAGGGCTCGCCGCGCATCTCGTGATTGCGCTCCACCACTTCATAGCGGTACTGCGGCTCGGCGCTGACGCGCCACTGGCCCTCCAGATGGGTCTCCCCCACCCGGACCCGGAGCTGCCAGGTGTCGGGGGTGTCGTTGCGGAGCATCAGGTCGCCGTAGGGGTAGAAGCAGGTGGCCCCGCTGCCGAAGGGCTGGGTCCGGTTGGCGTCCGGGAACACGTCGTAGCCGTGGCGGTGGCGCTCCAGCACCGTCAGGGGGGTGTGGGCGCTCATCCAGAAGATCAGGTTGGAGAGCTGGCACAGCCCGCCGCCCACGCCGGGCTGCACCCTGCCGTTCACCAGCATCATGCCGGGCACATAGCCCCGCCGCCGGCTGGGTCTGCCGATGCACTTCCAGTAGCTGAACACCTCCCCGGGCCGCAGCAGCAGCCCGTCCAGTCTGGCCGTGGCCAGGCGGAGGTTGGTGATCTTGTTGTACTGCATCCACATATCCGCGTTTTTCAGCTCCCGGAGCAGGGGCGTACTGTGGGCAAAGCCCAGGTATGGCAGGGGCTCCGCGTCGAAGCGCCGGGCGAAGCTGCGGCGCATCCCCAGCCAGAGCAGCTTCCGCCGGGCGCCAAAGACCAGCCGCCCCGCCGCCAGACGCAGCGCGGAACGGGTTTTCGGGGCTTCCATGTATGGAGTCGGCATAAAAACGCCTCCTTTTGCCTGTCTTATGCTTTGATTCTATCATATCCCGCGCCGCTGTCAAGGCACCCCCGGGTACGCTTGCGTTTTGCCCATAGCCATGCTATGATGGACGCGCAAAGCTTCAAGAATTGCCCAGTTCCTTCCGCCCGCTCCGTTCGGGGACCCCTCCCCGCCTTTTTTTCGTTATGGAATTTGTCTATCAGGATGCAAAACTGCTGGTCTGCGTCAAGCCCGCGGGCGTGGCGGCCGGCGATGTCCCGGCGCTGGCGCGTCAGGCCCTGGGCGCGCCGGAGGCGGCGCTGTATCCGGTCCACCGGCTGGACCAGCCCGTGGGCGGGCTGCTGCTGCTGGCCCGGACCCGGCGGGCCGCCGGGGATCTGGGCCGGGACCTGGCCGAGGGGCGCTTCCTCAAGAGCTATCTGGCGGCGGTCAGCGGCGCGCCGGTCCCCGGGGCCGGGACGCTGGAGGACTGGCTGCTGCGGGACCGGGGGCGGCGCATGACCCGTTCCGTGCCGGAGGGCAGTCCGGGGGCGCAGTACGCCGCGCTGGACTATGAGACCCTCCAACAGCAGGGCGGCCACAGCCTCCTGCAAGTGACGCTGCGCACCGGGCGGACCCACCAGATCCGGGCCCAGTTCTCCGCCCGGGGCTGGCCGCTGCTGGGGGACCGGAAATACGGCGGGCGGGAGTTCTGCCCCCTGGCCCTCTGGTCCTGCCGCCTGGCCTTTACCCACCCGAAAACCGGGGCGCGGCTGGACTTTTTCCTGCCGCCCCCCAAAGAGGCCCCCTGGACGGAGTTTGACGAAATATGGAAGCTGTAACCCCATTCACCCCCTGCCCCAAGGCGGGGGTCTGCGGCGGCTGCCGCTATCAGGAAGTCCCCTACCCGGAACAGCTCTCGCGCAAGCAGGCGCGGGTGAAGCGGCTGATGGGCCGCTTCGGGCCGGTGCTGCCCATTCTGGGCATGGACGAGCCGACCCACTACCGCTGCAAGGTGCAGGCCGCCTTCGGCGTGGACGGGCGCGGGCGAATCATCTCCGGGGTCTATCAGTCGAATAGCCACCGGATCGTGGCGGTGGACGAGTGTTTGATCGAGGACCGGGGGGCCGACCGCATCATCCGGGCCGTCCGGGAACTGATGCCCAAATGCAAGATGCCCGCCTATGACGAGCGCCGGGGCAGCGGCTTTCTGCGGCATGTGCTGGTGCGGGTGGGGCGCTTCACCGGGGAGTATATGGTGGTGCTGGTGGCCGCCGCGCCGGTGTTTCCGGGTATGAAGCACTTCCTCCGGGGCCTACTGGAGGCCTGTCCGGAGATCGACACCGTGGTGCTGAACGTGAACGACCGTGCCACCAGCATGGTACTGGGCCAGCGGGAGCGGGTGCTGTACGGGAAGGGCTGGATCGAGGACGAGATCCTGGGGCGGCGCTTCCGCATTTCGCCCCGGAGCTTCTATCAGGTCAATCCGGTCCAGACCCAGGTGCTCTATCAGACCGCCCTGGACTACGCCGGACTGAGCGGGACCGAGCGGGTGCTGGACGCCTACTGCGGCACCGGCACCATCGGCATCTGCACCAGCGACCGGGCCGCCCAGGTGGCGGGGGTGGAGCTGAACCGGGACGCGGTGCGCGACGCCATCGCCAACGCCCGGCGCAACGGGGTGAAAAACTGCTGGTTCAGCTGCGGCGACGCCGGGGCTTTCATGGAGCGCAGCGCCGAAGACGGGGAGCCGGTGGACCTGGTCTTCCTGGACCCGCCCAGGGCGGGCAGCGACGCGCGCTTCCTCGGCAGTCTGCTCCGCAGCGCCCCGAGTCGGGTGGTCTACGTCTCCTGCGACCCGGACACCCTGGCCCGGGACTGCGCGGTGCTGGTCCGGGGCGGGTATCGCGTGGAGCGGGTGCAGCCGGTGGATATGTTTCCGTTTACCGAGCATGTGGAG